>JAKAZN010000560.1 GCA_021815835.1 Pseudomonadota bacterium | reverse complement strand
GATTGTCCTCCTCGCCGATTGACGAATCCGAGACAATCGTCAATCCCCCGGCGCGTACCGCCCGGAAATCTGCGGCGTCGGAGTCTCATGCCCATGTCGTTGCCGATCGAGACGGGTCTCCCGCGACCAGACCCGCTTCAGATCGTCCCGCACCCGCACATGCAGCCGCCCCATCCCCGCCACCTCCAACTCCACCAGATCGCCATCCATGAAGGAAGACAACCCACGGTGGTTGGTGCCGGTCGCCAATATATCCCCAGGTTGTAGCGTATGGATCGCGCTCGCCCATTCCACGCAGCGCGGAATCTTGTGCGCCATGTCGCTCGTGTTGAAATCCTGCTTGATCGCCCCGTTCACCCAGAGCCGCACCGGCAGGACATCCGGGTCCGCCACCTCGTCCGCCGTCACCAGGAACGGCCCGATCGGGGCGAAACTGTCGCGCGACTTCATCTGGAAGAACACGTTCCCCGCCGGCGGCAGCCCCCGCGCCGAACCGTCAATGAAGTTCACGTATCCGAACACATGCCCCATCGCCTCGGCCGCCGAAACCCGGGTCGCGGGCTTGCCGATCACCACCGCAAGCTCCGCCTCGCCCTCGAAAATCGTCGCGGGCACATCCGGGAGCACCATCGTATCGCCGTCGCCGATGATTGCCCCCGGCGCCTTGTGGAACGCATTCAGCGGCGCCGGCGCCGACCGCGTCCCGTCCTCCATGTAATTCACCGCCATGCAGACGATGTTGCCCGGCTTCGGCAAGGGCGGGCGCAGCCGCACGCCCGCGAGCGGGATCGCGGTCCCGGTCCGTGCCGCGTCCGCCAGCCGGTCGCGATACGCCTCCCACCGCGCGATCAGGCCGTTGATCAGATCATGGGGCCCGATATGCGGGATGTCGGCGACCACCGCCATGACATCCACCACCGCCTCCCCGCGCACCACGCCCAGGCGGAAATCGTCGAAATAGCAGAGCTTCATGGCTTCCTCCGTGATCTCGCGCCGCACCCCTGCCGGGCCGGGCGCATGAGCGGTTTCCCGCGACCGAACCTACTTTATAGACACGCCCCCACCCGGCGCGTCACGCCGACCGCGCCCGCATCCCCGCGGGGACCAGGCCGCGCAGCCGCTCCCCGGCCCGCCGGCGGAGCATGCCGATTCGCCCGACCCCAGCCAGGCGGCGATCGAGAAACGCCAGCACCGCCTCCGCGTCCTCCCCCGCCGGGCTCAGCCAGAACAGCAGCGTGGCCGTGTACACCCCCGCCAGGATCGCCCGCTTCGTGTACCAGGAAAAATCCGCCGACCGGTCCCCGGCCGCGTGCCAGATCGCATCCACACTCCGCGCGGTGCACCCGGCCGCCACGCCCGCGTTGCCCGGCAGGGCCAGCACGCCGAGCGCCCGGCGCACCGCCTCCCGATGCGGCCGATTCCGCTCCAGCCGCAGCGCGATCGCCGCGCGCACCCGCGCGGTGGTCCGCAGCCCGGCATAGGCGGGCGCCTCCATCGCCGCCGCCATCCGCCGGTCCGCCAGGTCGCAGAAGGTGGTGATCAGGTCCGCCGCGCCGCCGGGAAACAGCAACGCCGCGTCGCGCGGATCGACCCCGCTCGTTGCCAGGCCCCGGCGCAACGCGGTCAGCGTCCAGCCGTCGAACGGGACATGGGGAAGGGTCGCCTCCAGCGCGGCATCCCGCTCCGCGCTCCGTTCGGGGGGCGCGATCATGGCCGCTCCCCCGAAGCCGCGCGGGCCAGTTCCTCGGCGAAGCCGAACAGGCGGAAATCGGTCATGCGCATCGGGTAGAGAATCCCATCCAGATGATCGTATTCATGCTGCACCACGCCGGCATGAAAGCCGCTCACGATCCGTTCCACCGCCCGTCCCTCCAGATCGAAGCCACGATAGCGGATCCGCGGCGCCCGCGGCACCGCCGCGCGCAGACCGGGGATCGACAGGCACCCCTCCCAGCGCAGCACCCGGTCATCGGTCAGCAGCTCGACCTCCGGGTTGATGAGCACCGAGTTATCCAGCGGCGTATCCTCCGGGTCCGCCTCCCGCCGCCCGTCCGGCACGCGAAAGACGAACAGCCGCAGCGGCACATATACCTGCGGCGCGGCGAGGCCGACGCCCGGCGCGTCCTCCATCGTCTCCATCATGTCCGCCACCAGCCGACGGATCTCGGGCGCGCCGGGATCCGCCACCGGATCGCAGCGCCGGAGCAGAACAGGGTGGCCCATGCGGGCGATTTTCAGGATGGCCATGATGCGTTCGTCCCGGCAAGGAATGGGGCAAGGAATGGCCCAAGGAATGGCCCAAGGAATGGATTGGCGGGGCCTCGGGCGCGTGTTATAGCCCCGCGCGCCGCGCCGGGCGACCGGAAGCGGAGGATTGGGTGCGTCCCGGATCGGCCGGGGCGCCGCAGCGAAAGGAGCAGGCGGCCAAGTGCAAGTCCTCGTCCGCGACAACAATGTCGACCAGGCGCTCAAGGCGCTCAAGAAGAAGATGCAGCGGGAGGGTATTTTCCGCGAGATGAAGCTGCGTCGCCACTACGAGAAACCCTCGGAACGGCGGGCGCGCGAAGCGGCGGA
>JAKAZN010000559.1 GCA_021815835.1 Pseudomonadota bacterium | reverse complement strand
AGATCCACGAGAAATAGACCGCGACGGTGCCGATGATATTGTCTTCGGTGAAGAAATACGGGGTCGCGAGACTCAGCAGCGCCGAAATCGCGACCAGCGCGATCAGCACGCTCACCCAGGGCAGGAGCAAAATGTCGATCGTCTGCCGCGCCAGGCTCGGGCCTGGCGATGCCGGACTGGCGCCGGACGTTTCTGGCGCCGGTTCCCGGCCCCGCAGTCGCTCCCCCATAAGCACATTCCCGTTGCGGGTGTTCGTTTAATTATAAAAACGAGCCTATCGGCGCGGCTTCCCGCGTGTCAAGTCAAACAATCGAGCGGCGTCCCGTCTTGCCCACCCCCCGGCCTTCGTGGTGCTCTGCTTGCATGGACGCCGCGCCAAACCCCGACGCCTCTGCCCTGTATCCCGACGGCGCCGCCCTGTATCCCAACGGCGCCGCCCTGGCCGCCCGCCTCGATGCGATCGTCGCCGGGCTGTGCGACGTGGTGGCGGCGAAGGGTCTGTCGCGCGGCCTGACCGGCGCGCTGATCCTGCTGGTCTGGACCCGGCTGCGCCGCCTCGCCGCCCGCTTCACCATTTTTTTGCGCCGCCCCTCTGCGCCGCCGCGCCGCCGCACGTTCGCCCCGCGCCACCCGGCGCCAGACACCAAACGCCCCGCGACACCGCGCCCCCTGCCGCACGGCCGGTTCTGGCTCCGCAGCGCCCTGCCCGAACTCGCCGGCGTCGCGGCGCAACTCGCCCATCTCCTCGCGACCCCCGAGATGGCGGCGCTGCTCGAAGCCTGCCCCGCAGCCGGCCGCGCGCTCCGCCCGCTCTGCCACCTGCTCGGCCTCCGCCCGCCGCCTTCGCTGCGACTGCGCCGCCCGACGCCACTTGTGCGCCCGCCCCGCCCGGTCGCGGTTCAGCCACAGCCAGACCCGCCCGAAGCCGCGCCGATCGTGCGCCCGCGTCTGCCACGCCGCCCGCGCGGACGTCCGCCCCGCGCCGCCGTTTTTCGCGTCTGAGCGCGCCCGCCCTGGCACGCCTTAATCGTTACGATTTCAAAATGACAATCCGGCGCTCAGCCGGCCTGGAGCACCGCCGGTCCCAGTTCCGCCCGCCTGTCCTTCGCCCGGTACAGCCGCATATCCGCCTGCACCAGCAAATCGTCGAGCGTGGCGCTGTCCGCACCGGCCCCGCTGATCCCGATGCTGACCGCGGCGCTCAGCCCCCGCGCGACCCGCGTCTGCGCGAAGGCCAGGCGGATCCGCTGCGCGATCGCCGCCGCAACCTCGGCCGCGCCGCCGACGACGAGGATCGCGAATTCGTCGCCCCCCAGCCGCCCGACCACATCGCCGGCGCGCACGCTCTCCACGCAGATCCGGCCAAGCTCGCGCAGCAACCGGTCGCCCTCGCCATGGCCGAGCGTGTCGTTGATCGCCTTGAACCCGTCGATATCCAGCACCATCAGCATGCAGGGCGCGTCCCGCAGGCAGCCCTCCGCCCGCGCGGTGAAGCCGCGGCGGTTCAGCACACCGGTGAGGAAATCGGTCCGCGCGACGTCATCGAGGTCGTGTTCCCGCCACGAGCGGACCAGATGGCTGATCAGCAGCGCGTCGCAGAACATGAACAGAATGCCCTCGATCGCCGTGCCATAAAGCCAGACGCGGTACACCGCCGGGCTGCCGGACAGCAGGAGAACCCCGGCGCGCACGAGAACGAAGCCCCCGTGCGCCACGATCGCCCCCGCCAGCGGGAGCCGCGCCATCGCGCGGACCGGCGCCCGCAGGATCTCGGCCAGGATCAGCCCGAAGAGAGCCTCGATGAACAGCGTCTGCGTCACCATCCGCAGCCACGGCGTGTCGCCGAAGGGCAACACCGCGCTGATCGCCGACCAGACGGCGCCGGCCAGCAGCATCTGCCAGGGCGCCGTCCGCCGCCCCCGCAACCGCCGCGCCCCCGCCCACATCACGCCGAACCCGGCGAGATTGAGTCCCGGCCCCAACCCGTAGCCGAGCCAGGGCCAGGCCGCGTGCCCGAAAACGATCGTCGCGATCCCGGCCGCGACGGTGAAATAGCCCAGGCTCCACCATTTCAGCGTGGCGCAGTCGGAGAGCATTCCCGTGGCAAGCAGCAGGAGGCCGCCCACAAGGACCATGCCATCGAAGAACAGATAGAAAGATGCGAGACCCATTCCCCGATGCCCAGGCGATTTAGCTTAGACCTGTCGAAATACAGGCCGAACGAAGGCCATCAATTCTTACGGTCAGACTGAAAACATACAGTTCTTAAGGAGTTTTTATTAATTTACTGGAACTCTATTTCTATGGATCTCTATCCACGATCATATCGGTTGTCAAATTTATTTCTCATGACGCCAGGACAACATGGCATCGCGCCGCGCCGCCCGGCGAAGGCCGCCCGCCTATCCGCCGGTCACGCTCATGTGCCGGGCCACCGCCGGCGCCCGCCCGGCGCGGTCGATCACGAAATCATGCCCTTTCGGCTTGCGCGCGATCGCGTCGAGAATCGCCTGGCGCAGCACCGCCTCATCGTCCGAGCCGCGCAGCACCGCGCGCAGGTCCGCCGCGTCGTCCTGGCC
>JAKAZN010000558.1 GCA_021815835.1 Pseudomonadota bacterium | reverse complement strand
CCGGGGCTCCGAGACCCGCGATTGGGCCGACGAGGCCCGCGGTCTGCGCTAGTCCCGCGTGGTGATGCCGATCGGACGGGCCCAACGGTCCCGCAACGTAAGATAGGTCACCAACCCCAGGATCGTTGCCAGGAAGAGCACGCTGGTCGTGACGGTGCCGAGCGCCAGGCCGCCGGCCCGAATCGGCTGGGCCAGCAGATCGCCAGTCGATGCGCCGAGCGGGCGGGTGACGATATAGGCGATCCAGAAGGTCAGGATCGGATTGCCGCCAAGACGGAACGCGCCGTAGGCGATGGCGATCGTCGCCGCGCACAACAGGGCCGTGAGACCGTAGCCGGCGCCCAGCCGTTCCGCCATCAGATCGCCGCCGGAGGTGCCGAGCGCGAAGGTGAACAGGATCGCCGCCCAGTAGAATCCCTCCCGTCGCGCGGTAAAGATGCTGTGCACCGAAAGCGTGCGCTCGGTCGCGAACCAGGCGAGGAACGTCGCGGCCAGCGCGGCGGCGAACAGGCCCGTGCTGGTTATCAGGCCGACCCCCAGATGATCGACAAGATTGTCGGAGATCAAGGTGCCGACGACACTGATCAGAACCACCACGAGCCAGTAGAGCCAGGGGACGTAACGGCGCGCGCGGAACTGCGCGACCAGGACCAACGCGAGCAGCCCGCTCATCACCCAGGACGTGCCGCCGAGTCCGAAATGCAGGCGGAAATTCAGGAAATCGGCCGCGGTCTCCCCTACCGTGGTGGCCAGTATCTTGATGATCCAGAAAAGCAGCGTGATCTCCGGCACCCGGTTCAGGAAAGACCCGAGCGGATCGGGGCGCAACGCGGCGCGCGGCACGGCGTAACCTCTTGGCGATGGGAAGGATCGAACCTGTAGCACCGGCCGGATTGGTGGCAGGTCGCGCGAAGATTGCTAATCGCCAATCTTGCTCCCCCGCCTATGGCAGCGGCGGCCGCGCCCCGTCCGCGCTGCCACGCACCCGCGGCAGCAGGATCATGTCCCAGGGGCTCGGCATCTCTCCCACCGGCACCACGATCAATGCCGGGGCGCGCGCGGCCAGCGCGTCGCGCAGCGCGCGTTCCAGCGCCTCGGGCGTGGTCGCGCGAAACGCGCGGGCGCCGAAGCTTTCCGCGAAGCGAACGAAATCGGGGTTGGCCAGATCGCTCGCGATCAGCCGGTTGCCGTAGTGCTGCTGCTGGATACGGCGCACATTGCCGAACGCGCCGTCCTCGAACACCACCGCCACCAGCGGCAGGCCGTGGCGCATCGCGGTCGCGAGTTCCCCCGCCTGGTACATGAACCCGCCATCGCCGCACACCGCCACCACCGCGCGCCCCGGCGCCGCCGCCTGCGCGCCCAGCGCCGTGCCATAGGCCCAGCCGAGATTGTCCTGGTAGCCGGGCGAGAGATAGAGCCGCGGCCGCTCCACCGGCCAGGCGAGCCGGCTCACGAACCCAAGCTGCGTCACGTCCTCGACGAAAACCCCGTCCACTGGCAGCGCCGCGCGGATCGCGCGCAGGAACCCGAGCTGTGGGGCCAGTCGCCCGATCCGCTCGGCGAACCAGGCGCGCAACGCGGCAAGCTCGCCGGCCCGCGAGGGACGCGGCGCGTTCGGCAGTGCTGCCAGCAGCGCGCGCAGGAGGGGCGCGGCGTCGCCGGTCAGCGCCACCGCGGGGGCGCGGAACCGCGCGGCTTCCTCGGGATCGGCATCGATCCGCACGATCTTCATCCCCGCATCCACGCCCCAGTTGGCCTGCTGCCAATGCAGCCGCGTGCCGACCGCAAGGACCACGTCGGCGTGCTCCCACAGCCGATGGCCCTCGGTGAACGAAACGGCCAGCGGATGCGTGGTGGGGATCGCGCCGCGCCCGCGGCGGAAGGAACTGACCGGCGCCTGCACGCGTTCCGCGATCGCCGCGAGTTCCGCCCCGGCGCCCAGCGCCCCGCCGCCCACCACGATCAGCGGCCGGGCCGCGCGCGACAGCAGATCGGCCGCGCGCGTGACGGCGGCCTCGTCGATCGGCACCGGGGCCGTCGGGAATGGCGCGACCGGCAGCACCGGACCCCGTTCCGCCCAGGTATCGATCGCGCATTCCAGCGCCACCGGCCGGGCGCGGCCGGCAACCGCCTCGGCGAGCGCGCGCGCCACCAGGCCGGGCGCCTCCTGCGGCGCGCGGATGCGCGCGGCGAATTTCGTGACATGGTTGAGCAGCCCGAGCTGATCGGGGATTTCGTGCAGATGCCCGAAGCCGCGATCGATCGCGAAGGAGGGGATTTGCCCCGCCAGCGCCAGCACCGGCGCGCCCATCCCGTAGGCCGTCAGCAGCGCCGCCCCCATGTTCAGCACGCCCGGCCCCGGCACCGCGGCGCAGACCTGCGGGCTGCCGGTCACCAGGGAAGCGCCCAGCGCCATGTAGGCCGCCGTCTGCTCGTGGCGCGGATGGAGCACGCGAAAGCGGTCCCCAGCCTGCTGGGCGGCGTCGAACAGCGCATCGTTATGCACGCCGGGCAGCGCGTAGAGCGTATCGATGCCGTGCCCGATCAGGCTTTCGATCACGGCTTCGCCAGTAGTCCGGA
>JAKAZN010000557.1 GCA_021815835.1 Pseudomonadota bacterium | reverse complement strand
CGATCCATCGCCAATTCCCCGGCAAGATGCTCGCGTATAATTGTTCGCCCAGCTTCAACTGGGCGAAGAAGCTGTCGGCGGAAAAAATCGCCGCCTTCCAGCGCGAGATCGGGGCGATGGGCTACAAGTTCCAGTTCGTCACCCTGGCGGGCTTCCACAGCCTGAACCTGTCGATGTTCAATCTCGCGCGCGGCTACGCCGAACGCGGCATGGAGGCCTATTCGGAGCTGCAACAGGCGGAATTCGCGGCCGAGGCCGAGGGCTATACCGCCACGCGCCACCAGCGCGAAGTGGGCGTGGGGTATTTCGACGCGGTGGCGATGGCGATCACGGGGGGCAAATCTTCGACGACCGCGCTCGCCGGCAGCACCGAAACGGCGCAGTTCCACGACGCGGCGCCGGCCGCCCCGGCGGAGACCTACGACGACGGGCTGGTCCACGCGCATAGCTGGGCCGCCAGCGGGACCTGACCCGCGCCGGCGCGCGGCGGATGATCCAGATCATCGCGCCGCGCGCGCCAGGCTGCCACGCTCGCATTCGCCTCCGCCGTTGGCGGGGGCGAAACGCGTGGAGGCGGCAGATGACACAAGTGAATTTCGGACGGCGCGCCCTGGTGCTCGGCGCGGTCGCCGCCGTGGCCGGCGGCATCGGCTTGGCGGTGGCACAGCCCCGCGGCGGCATGATGGGCCGCGGGATGATGGGCGGCGGGGCGTGGGGCCCAATGGGTGGACGCGGCATGGGGCGCGGCGTGACCGACATGCCGGGCTATCTCGATGCGCTGAAGGCTCAGCTCGGCATCACCAAGGCCGAAGCCCCAGCCTGGAACGAGTACGCCGACACCGTGCGCGGGGTCGCCGCGCAAATGCGTGGCCTGCACGAGGGTATGGCGCACACCATGCCCGGCGCGACCTGGTCCGAGCGGCGTGGCTTCATCGAACAGATGTTCACCGCGCACCGGCAGGCGGCGGACAGCGTCCATGCGGCGGCGGAGAAGCTGCTGCCCATGCTCGATCCGCAACAGCGGGAAACCGCATCGGCAATCCTGCCCGGATTGCGGGGCGGTGGCATGATGGGCGGGAAGATGATGCGCCGGTCCGGTTGAGTGGCGCGCGCGCGGTTTTTCAATCCCTGTCGCGACGCATGACACGGTTGCACGAGACACTGACCCGGAAGTTGATACACATCAACGCAATCGCGATGGGAATCGGCTGTTCTGCCACCCGAAGGCGAGACGGCCTCCCGCCGCTCCCGCCAATGATGGAGGTCACGATGAAACGACTGATCCTGGCAGCCGCCGCGGCTGGCGCCCTCGCGTTCGCGGCTCCGGTTTTCGCGCAGACGGCCATTCCGCGCGACACCGGTGGCTCCCCCGGCAACGGGGCGGCGACCATGACCGAGACCGGTGGCACTCCCGGCAACGGCACCACGACCATGAAGGAAACCGGTGGCACCCCCGGCAACGGGACCACGACCATGAAGGAAACGGGCGGCACGCCCGGCAACGGCGCGACGACCCAGCAAGAAACCGGCGGCACGCCGGGAAACGGGGCCAAGGCGAAGTAATGCCCGGACGTCGGGGCGCCGGAGGGTCCAGACGCCCCTCCGGCGGCCCGGCCGTTTGACGCAGCGGCCCGATCGGACCGATATCCGCTCCATGCTGCCGTCCCCGCATCGATACGCGCGCACCACGGCCAGGCTATGGGCCGTGGCGCTCGCGCTTTTCTGGGTGGCAACCACCGTCCCCGCCCGCGCCGCCGGCGCGCCGCTGCGCGACTGGTCGGCGATCGCCGCCCGCACGATCCCCGCGACCGTCAACATCTTTGCCGCCCAACTCGGCAAGGCCGAACAGCCCAGCGGCATTCGCAAGCGCATGGAACTGGCCGGCTCCGGGTTCATCGTCGATCCGTCCGGCATCATCGTTACTAACAAGCACGTCGTCGCCGATACGTTTCGCATCCGCGTTCGCCTGCAGGATGGCACCGAGCTGCCGGGGCGCGTGCTCGCGGTCTCGCCCTTCGTCGATATCGCGCTGCTCAAGATCGATGCCGGACATCCGCTGCCCACGCTCGCGCTGGCCGACAGCGACCGTGTACGGGTCGGCCAGCCCGTTCTGGCGATCGGCAATCCGCTCGGCGTCGGCACCTCCCTCAGCGCCGGCATCGTGAGCGGCCTCAGTCGTGACCTGGTCAAAACCCCGTTCGACGACTATGTCCAGACCGACGCGGCGATCAATCACGGCAATTCCGGCGGCCCGCTGATCGATACCGCGGGCGAGGTCGTCGGGCTCAATACCATCCTGCTGACCAACAAGCCGGACGAGGGCTCGAACGGGCTCGGCTTCGCGATCTCTTCCGACGTCGTCGCCGCGGCCTTGCGTCATCTGCTGCATCCCGAGCGGGACCCGATCGGCTGGATCGGCGTCGGGCTGCAAACCATGACCCCGCGCCTGACCCGCGCGCTCGGCGTGCCCGGGCCGGGCGGGTTCATCGTTACCGCGGTGGCGCCGGACAGCCCCGCGGCGCGCGTGGGGATCAAGGTGGGCGACGTGATCCTGGGTTACGGGCAGCAGAATCCACCCAACGCG
>JAKAZN010000556.1 GCA_021815835.1 Pseudomonadota bacterium | reverse complement strand
GGGGTCTATTGCGCGCTGAAGATGATCGCCGATCCCGGCAGCCTGATCCCGCCCAATTCGGGCTGCTGGCGCCCCGTCACCGTCACCGCGCCGGCCGGATCGGTGGTGCATGCGCAGCATCCCTCCCCGGTGGTGTATGCCAACCACGAGATGTCGCACCGCATCGCCGACATGGTGATGGCGGCGATGTTCGCGATCAGCCCGCGCACCGTGATGGCGGGGTCGCAGGGAACCTCGGCGGTGGTGACGTTCGGCGGCCTCGATCCGCGCCGGGGAGAGCGCTACGTCAGCTACGAATCGGTCAAGGGCGGGTTCGGCGCCCGCCCGGTAAAGGACGGGATCAACGCGGTGGCGGCAACCGTCAGCAACATGATGAACACGCCGGTCGAGATCCTGGAATCGAGCTTCCCGCTGCGGATCGAGGAATACGCCCTGATCCCCGACAGCGGCGGTGCCGGACGCTGGCGCGGCGGCCTGGGCGTGCGGCGCGTGTGGCGCGTGCTGGATCACCAGGCGCATGTCGCGGTTTGCGCCGAACGCGCGGTGACGCCGCCGTTCGGGCTGGATGGCGGACACGCCGGCGCGCCCGCGCGCATCCTGCTGATCCCGCCGCGCGGCAACCCGCAAACGCTGAACAGCAAGGGCGCGTTCCTGGCCCCGGCCGGATCGCAGGTGGTGATGGAGGCGCCGGGGTCGGGCGGGTATGGTCCGCCGGCGGAACGGGACCCGGCGCTGCTCGCCGCGGATCTCGCCGAGGGGTACGTGACGCAGGCGGCCGCGCGCCGGGACTACGGGGCCTGACCTACCCCGCTTGACGTGCCCGCCTCGCCCTGGTCCCGTCCGCGCCGATTTTCCCCTCACGCAACGGACCGCGCCCATGCCCCGCCTGCCCGACCTCACCCCCGAAACGATGTCGCCCGACCAGCGCCGGGTGCACGACATGATCGCCTCCGGCCCGCGCGGCGTGGTGGAAGGCCCGCTCCGCATCTGGCTGCACAGCCCGGAGCTTGCGGAACGCGCCCAGGCGCTCGGCGCCTTCTGCCGCTACGGCACGTCCCTCCCGGCCCGCCTGTCGGAACTCGCCATCCTGGTCACCGGCGCCCATTGGCGCGCCGGGTTCGAGTGGCACATCCACGCGCCCATCGCGATCAAGGCGGGCATCGCGCCCGAGGCCGCCGAGGCGCTGCGCACCGGCGCCACCCCGCATTTCGCCGCCGAGGACGAGGCGGCCACCCACGCGCTCGCGTCCGAACTGCTGGCGACCCACATGGTCTCGGACGCAACCTACGCTCGCGCCCGCGCCGCCCTCGGCGATCGCGGCGTGGTCGATCTGGTGGCCGTGCTCGGCTATTACGGATTCATCTCGATGACGATCAACGCCTTCGCCGTCACCCTGCCGCCAGGCGCGCCCAATCCCTTCCCCGCCTGACGACCCCCGCCCGCCTCTCCCGCGACGCGGGAGAGGTCGGTTCGCGCAGCGAACCGGGTGCGGGTCACACCACCCCACGAATATCCGCCACCCCCCCGATCCCCAACAACCGCTCGGCCAACACGGAAGCCCGCCCCGCCCCCAGCACCGGCCCCGCCAGCGCCCGGAACTTCCCCGCCAGCTTCGCCCCCTGCGCGTCCAGATCCGCCGCCGGCACCCCCGCGTCGTACCGCGCCGCCAGCCGCGTCCCGTCCGTCAAGGTCAGTTCCAGATCGGCGAGCGTATGCGCCCGGTCGGCCACGAAATCGAACGAGACCCGATCCCGCAGCCCCACCAGCACCGGATCGGCGGCGGTCGCCTCGGCGTAGCTTTCCAGCGCCCCCGTCTCGATCCCCGCCAGCGCCATCGCCGTCGTCAGGCGCAGGCTGAACTTCGCCTCCAGCCCCGTGCGCGGCGCCGGGATGTTGCAGACCCGGTCGCACGCCTCGGACAGGGTAAGGCGCGCGCCCGCGATCCGCTCCGGCGTCAGCCCATGGCGGTCGCGCAACGATCGCGCCGCCTCGATCGGCGCGTGCGTCAGGTAGCACGCGGCATGGTATTTATACAGGTTCGCAACGATATACGCGCCACCCTCGGGCTCGTCGGCCGCGCGCTCCGGATGAAAATCCGTCCCGTGCGTTGCCGCGAAGCCCTGCGCGCACTCGATCGCGTCGGCCCGCGCGGTGAATCCCCGCGCCGCCAGCTTTGCCGCCAGCAGGCCCGTCCGCGCCGCCGCCCCGGCATGCAGCGGCTTGCAATCGGTCCCGAACATCGATTTCAGCCCCGCCGCCTGGGTCGCCGCGATGCCGATCGCCACCGCGATCCGCTCCGCGTCCAGCCCCAGCAGATGCCCGCACGCCGCCGCCGCCCCCAGCGCGCCCAGGGTCGCGGTCGCGTGAAACCCCAGGCCGTCGTAATGCCCGGGCGCCAAGGTCCGCCCCACCCGGCACGCGAGATCCGTCCCCGCCACCAGCGCCGTCAGCAGCGCCGCGCCGGAGACCCCCCGCGCCTCCCCCAACGCCAGCAGCGCCGGCAGGATCGCGACCGTGGGATGGCCCGGCATCGCCATGTTCACGTCGTCGAAATCGAGCGCGTGCCCCGCCGCCCCGTTCAGCAGCGCCGCCGCC
>JAKAZN010000555.1 GCA_021815835.1 Pseudomonadota bacterium | reverse complement strand
CTTACAGCACAGAAAGGTTCCCGTGAGGTTAACATCGAGGATCGCCTGCCAGTCGGCGAGCGAGGTCTTCTCGATCGTCCGCCAGATCGGGTTGATCCCGGCATTGTTCACCAGGATGTCGATCCGTCCGAACCGCGCCAGCGCGGCGTCGCGCAGCGCCTGCACGTCCTCCTCCCGCGACACGTCCGCCGGCAGGGTCAGCGCGGCGGCGCCGATCGCCTCGGCCGCCGCGGCCAGCGTGGCCGGCGTGCGGCCGGCGAGCACCACGGACGCGCCGAAACCGGCCAGCGCTTCCGCGATCCCGCGCCCGATCCCCCGCCCGGCGCCGGTGACGATCGCCACCCGGCCGGACAGATCGAACAGCGCCGCGCTCACCAGTTCGCTCCCTGCTTCATCACCCGTTGCGCGATCGACCAGCGATGCACCTCGGACGGGCCGTCATAGATGCGGAAGCCGCGGACCTCGCGGAAGATGCGCTCCACCAACGTTTCCCCGGTCACGCCCTGGCCGCCGAGGATCTGCACGCAGCGATCCACCACGCGCCAGATCGCTTCCGAACAGACCACTTTCGCCATCGAGGATTCGGTGCCGCCGCGCCCGCCCTGGTCCAGCACCCAGGCGGTCTGCCAGATCGCCAGCCGGCTCATGCGGATATCCATTTCGTTATCGGCCAGCATGAAGCCCACGCCTTCATGCGCGCCCAGCACCTGGCCGAACACCTCGCGCTTCTGCGCATACGCGGTGGCGATCGCGTGGGCGCGTTTCGCCGCCCCCAGCCAGCGCATGCAATGGGTCAGCCGCGCCGGGGCCAGCCGCACCTGCGCGTAGCGAAACCCCTTGCCCGGTTCGCCCAGGATGTCCCCGGCCGGCACGCGCAGCCCGCTGAACCGCACCACGCCGTGCCCGCCGGGGAAGCCCTGATCCAGGCTGTCCATCGCGCGCACCACCTCGATCCCCGGCGTGGTCATGTCGGCGAGGAACATGGTCGCGCCCTCTTCCGCGCGCGCCATGATGATGGCGAAGCCGGCGCCGTCCGCGCCGGTGATGAACCATTTCGTCCCGTCAATGATCCAATGGTTGCCGTCCCGCCGCGCGGTGGTGGCGAGCGCGGCCGGGTCCGATCCCGCGCCCGGCGCCGGTTCGGTCATGCAGAAGCAGGACCGGATCTCACCCCCCGCCAGCGGGCGCAGGAAGCGCTCCTTCTGTTCCGCCGTCGCCACGGCTTCCAGCAGATGCATGTTGCCCTCGTCGGGCGCGGAGATGTTCATCGCCAGCGGGCCAAGCAGCGAATACCCCGCTTCCTCGAACACCACCGCCTTGCCGACATGGGACAGCCCCAGCCCGCCCCATTCCACCCCGACATGCGGGGCGAGCAGCCCGGCCGTGGTGGCCAGGGCATTCAGCTCGCGCCGGAACGCGTCGGTCGGGCCATGGCGGCCCTGGCGCGGATCGCGCTCCAGCGGAACGATCTTGTCGCGGATGAAGGCGGTGGTGCGATCGCGTAGCTCGGTGAGTTCGGGAGCCAGGGAGAAATCCATCAGAACGCGCGTCCTTCCGCGATCTCGTGGGTGAATTCCAGAATGCCGGTGCCGATGCCGGTGAAGGCCGCGTAGCGCGGATCGGTCGTCGCGCCGGTGCGCCAGCGCAGGCCGAGCTGGAGGAAGATGACCGCCAGCTTGTACATCGCCAGCACCCGATGGAACAGGATGTCCGACACGTCCCGCCCGGTCAGCGCGGCATAGCGCGCGACCGCGTCGGCGCGCGACAGAAACCCCGCCTCGTCGGCCGGCATCTGCGCCATCTCGTGCATCGCCGGCGGATCGTCCGGATGCACCCAGTAGCTGAGCAGGGTGGCGAAATCGAACAGCGGATCGCCGCGCGTGCCCTGATCCCAATCGACCACGGCGACGGCGGAAAGATCGCGCGGATCCAGGATCAGGTTGTTCAGCTTGAAATCGTTGTGCAGGAGCGCCGGCGGTCCGTCCGGGCGCAGATGGGCTTCCAGCCAGGTGCCCACAGCGTGGTGCAGCGCTTCCGTGCCGTCCTCCTCCGCCGCGCGGCCGCGCTTGCGCCAGCCGGCGACGGCGCGGGCGAGGAAGCCGTCGGGGCGGCCGAGATCGTCGAGCCCGATCGGCCCCGTATCGACCGCGTGGATGGCGGCAAGCGTGGCGAGCAGCACCTCCGACAGCCGCGCGCCCGCTTCGGGGCGGCCGGCGAGGCCGGGCGGCATCGTCTCGCGGATCACCAGGCCGGCGCGATATTCCAATATCTGGAACGGCGCGCCGATCACCGCCGGATCGGTGCAGATAAGCAGGCTGCGCGGGGCCACCGGCAGCGCGTCGGCGAGGCGGCTGAGGATGCGGTGCTCGCGCGCCATGTCGTGGCTGCCGGGAGGAACCGGGCCGAGCGGCGGCCGGCGCAGCACCGCCGGCGCCCCATCCAGGGTGACGAGATAGTTGAGGTTGGCGAGCCCGCCCGCGAACTGGCGCGGCGGCGGGGTCTCGGCGAGCGCATGGCCGCGCGTGGCAAGATAGGCGCGCAGGCGCGGCCAGTCCTGCGGGATCGCGTCGGTGTCCGGGCGAAGGTCGGGGGGCG
>JAKAZN010000554.1 GCA_021815835.1 Pseudomonadota bacterium | reverse complement strand
CATGACCACGTCCGGCATGACCACGTCCGGCCCGGGGGGCACGACCGGCCAGCGGACCAGCCGCACCGCCGAGCTGGCGCGCGCGCGGGAAGCGCCGGGAGGGTGATATCACTGGTGCCTTCCGGGTCACTGGTGCCTTCCGGGGCTACCGCGCGCCATAGGACCGGCACCTGGACGCCAGATCGGACCACGGCGTCGGATTCAAACCGCGAAAAGGGAGAGACCATGTCATCCGCAACGACCTGCCCATTCCATCCGGCCGCCGGCACCGGCACGTCAAGCCATGACTGGTGGCCGAACCAGATCAACCTGGGCATCCTGCGCCAGAACTCGTCCTTGTCCGATCCGATGGGCAAGGGCTTCACTTACGCCGAAGCGTTCAAGAGCCTCGACCTGGCGGCGCTGAAGCGGGATCTGCTGGCGCTGATGACGGACGGGCAGGATTGGTGGCCGGCGGATTTCGGCCATTACGGGCCCCTGTTCGTCCGCATGGCCTGGCACAGCGCCGGCACCTACCGCATCGCCGACGGCCGCGGCGGCGCCGGGAGCGGCCAACAGCGCTTCGCGCCCCTCAACAGCTGGCCCGACAACGTCAACCTCGACAAGGCGCGGCGGCTGCTGTGGCCGATCAAGCAGAAATATGGCCGCAAGATCTCCTGGGCCGATCTTTTGATCCTGGCCGGCAACGTCGCGCTGGAGTCGATGGGGTTCAAGACCTTCGGGTTCGGCGGCGGGCGGGCCGATGTGTGGGAGCCGGACGAGAGCCCGTTCTGGGGCGCGGAGACCACCTGGCTCGGCGATGACAAACGCTACTCCGGCGAGCGCGATCTCGAAAATCCGCTGGCGGCGGTGCAGATGGGGCTGATCTATGTCAACCCGGAAGGCCCGGGCGGCAATCCCGATCCGCTCGCGGCGGCGAAGGATATCCGCGAGACCTTCGCGCGCATGGCGATGGATGACGCGGAGACCGTGGCGCTGATCGCCGGTGGCCATACCTTCGGCAAGACCCATGGCGCCGGCGACGCGGCATTGGTGGGCCCACCCCCCGAGGCCGCCGGCATCGAGGCACAGGGCCTGGGCTGGAAGAGCAGCTTTCGCAGCGGCAAGGGCGGCGATCAGATCGGCAGCGGTCTGGAAGTCACCTGGACCACCACGCCCACCAGGTGGAGCAACAATTTCTTCGAGAGCCTGTTCGGTTACGAATGGGAACTGACCAGGAGCCCGGCGGGGGCGCATCAGTGGACGGCGAAGAACGGCGCCGGCGCCGGGAGCATTCCGGACGCCCACGACCCGTCGAAGCGCCGCGCGCCGACCATGCTGACCACGGATCTGTCGCTTCGGTTCGATCCCGCCTACGAAAAGATCTCGCGGCACTTCCACGCCAATCCGGATCAGTTCGCCGACGCCTTCGCCCGGGCCTGGTTCAAGCTGACGCACCGCGACATGGGGCCGCGCGTGCGCTATCTCGGCCCCGACGTTCCCGCCGAAGCGCTCATCTGGCAGGACCCCATCCCGGCGGTCGATCATCCATTGATCGATGCGGCGGACATCGCCGCGCTGAAGGGCAAGATCCTGGCGTCGGGATTGTCAGTCTCGCAACTGGTATCGACCGCCTGGGCGTCGGCTTCCACCTTCCGTGGCTCCGACAAGCGCGGCGGCGCGAATGGCGCGCGCATCCGCCTGGCGCCGCAGAAGGATTGGGAGGTCAATCAGCCCGCGCAACTGGCGAACGTGCTCGCGGTGCTGGCGCGCATCCAGGGCGCGTTCAACGGCGCCCAGTCGGGCGGGAAGAAGGTCTCGCTTGCGGACCTGATCGTGCTGGCCGGGTGCGCCGGCGTCGAGCAGGCGGCGAAGACGGGCGGGCATGCCGTGACGGTTCCCTTCACACCGGGGCGCATGGACGCCGCGCGGGAGGAAACCGATGTGGACTCCTTCGCGGTGCTGGAACCGATCGCCGATGGCTTCCGCAACTACCGCAAGGGAAGCTCCCGCGTGGCGGCCGAGGCGTTGCTGGTCGATCGGGCGCAATTGCTGAGCCTGACCGCGCCCGAAATGACGGTGCTGGTGGGCGGGCTGCGCGTGCTGGGCGCCAATGCCGGACAGAGCCCGCACGGCGTCCTGACCCGCCGGCCGGAGGTGCTGACCAACGACTTCTTCGTCAACCTGCTCGATATGGGCACGGAGTGGAAGCCGGTCGCGGACGACGGGGACGTGTTCGAGGGGCGTGATCGCAAGACCGGCGCGGTGAAGTGGACCGCAACCCGGGTCGATCTCGTGTTCGGTTCGAACTCCGAGCTTCGTGCCCTGGCCGAGGTCCATGCCTGCGCGGACGCGGGGGAGACGTTCGTCCATGATTTCGTGGCGGCCTGGAACAAGGTGATGAACCTCGATCGCTTCGAACGCGCGTGATCGTGGCGGAGAGACGGTAACGGCCTGAGGTCGCGCCACCCCGGTCTGGTGCCGGTTGATCCCGAACCAGGTCGGGGTTGCGCGATGTCGCGCCGTCGCGGGAAAGCCCGCGCCAGGTCACGGTCGCGGGAAAGCCCGCGCCAGGTCACGATCCCGTGCTCCGACCGCGAATCGCGCCGGGGATCAGCC
>JAKAZN010000553.1 GCA_021815835.1 Pseudomonadota bacterium | reverse complement strand
CCGCGGGCCGAGCGTGCCGGCGGCGAGATCGAAATCATGCGCGAACACCGCGCGCGCGCCGGAATCGCAATGATACAGGACCCGGTCGTCCGGGCTCCAGGCGATGCCATTGGACAGCACGATGCCGCCGGCCATGCGGTGCACGGAACGATCCGGATCCAGCCGATAGAGATGCCCGACGGGATCGCGCAGGCTGCGCGCCATGGTGCCGGTCCAGAACCGGCCCAGCCGGTCGCAGGCGCCGTCGTTGAAGCGCTCCAGCGCGAAATCGGGGCCGTCCGGTCCGACCGGCAGGTCCTGGAACAGGCCAGCCGCGGGGTCGATCAGACCCAGGCCGTTGCGCCAGGCCATCACCATCCCGCCGGCGCGACGGAACGCGTAGCTGCCGGGCAGGCGCGGCAGCGTCCAGGTCTCGATCGCGCCCGCCGCGCGGCGGAACATGAGCCGGCCGACGACGTCGATCCAGACCAGCGCCGCGCCGTCCGGGTCCCACAGCGGACATTCGCCAAGCTCGGCCTGCGGCGTGTCGGCAAGTGCGATGGGGGCGGGGCGGAAGCGCGGCAGGGTTATCCCGGGCGTGACCGCTTCGAAGACCGCGCGGACCGGCATGCCCACGCGCGGGAAGCCAGGCGCGACATCCACCAGATCGGCCGTCAGGCGCGGTCCCTCGGTCAGTTCCACCTGCGCGACGACGTAGGGGATGTCGGCGGCGAAGGCCGGAAACCAGGCCTTGTGCACGCGGGTCCAGGTGGCGACGATGCCGGTGCCCGCGGCGTCGCGCCATTCCAGCCGGTCCGACAGGCAGAACGGGCAGATCGGACCCGCCGGCAGATGCGGGCGGCCGCACTCGGCGCACCACGGCAACGCCAGCGCCCCGCGCCGCGTGGCGGCCCAGAACGGGGCATTGTCGGGGCCGATGCGCGGCAGCGGGCGGTCGTATTCGGTCATCGGTTCAGGTCCGGAACAGGATGGAATCGCCCCAGGCGGTGCCCCATTGCAGGCAGGACGCGCCCTGGATCTGGCGCGGCCCGGCGGCGCCGCGCAATTGCCGCACGATCTCGGCGATCGAGTTCCAGCCGCCGACATGCGCCTCCGACAACAGCCCGCCGGAGGTGTTCACCGGCAGCGCGCCGCCGAGCTCGATCCGTCCGTCCTGGACGAACGCGGCGGCCTCTCCCGGGCCGCAGAAGCCGAAGCGTTCCAGCGCGAACAACACCAGCGGAGAAAACGCGTCGTAGGTGTAGAATCCCTGCACCGAATCCCGCCCGATCCCCGCCGCGCCGTACACCGCGAGATCGCGCGCCCGCGCCGGCGCGGTGCCCACGCTCTGCTGATTGAGACCGAGGCCACGCGGGCCGAAGATGAACTCCTCCCGCCCGGCGCGGATACCCTGCATCCCGGCGATCCGCACCGGGGTCTGGCGCAGGTCGCGCGCGCGCTCCATCGTGGTCACAAGGGCAACCACCGCGCCGTCCGTCACCAGGCAGCAATCGAGCAGGCGCAGCGGATCGACGATCATGCGCGCGCCCTGGTGATCGTCGAGCGTGATCGGCGCGCGCATCACCGCGGCGGGATTCGCCGCGGCGTGCTTGCGCAGCGCGATCGGCACGGCGGCGAGCTGCGCCGAGGTGGCGCCATAGGTCGCCATGTAGCGCTGCATCGCCAGCGCCGCGCCGCCGGCGGGCGCGGTCAGGCCGTAGGGCGGGGATTCGGCGTGGGTGCCGCCTTCCTCGCGATTGCCCTCCACATCGCCCGGCCCGCCCAGGATGTCGCGCTCCCGGGTGAAGCTGATCGCGGTGACGCAGGCGACCACCTCGGCGAGCCCTTGCGTGACCGCCATGGCCGCGTGTTGCAGGCAATGGGTGACGAAGCGCCCGTGCAGCCAGCTCTGATTGACGTAGCCGATATCGAGGCCGAACGCGTCGGCGACCCGGTCGTAATCGGGGCCGAGCGGCCAGCCCATATGGATCGACAGCCCATCGACCGAAGCGCGCGCGAGGCCGGAATCTTCAAGCGCGGCCTTGAACGCCACCGCGCCGAGCCCGAGCTGGCTTTCCGGCAGGCCGCGCCCGAAGCGCGAGCAGCCGATGCCGACGATCGCCGCCTGACGCGCCGGATCAGACGCCACCCGGTTGCCTCGCGCGCGCGATGATGGCTTGCTGCATGACTGCGCCCCCGTCCGTTGGCGGCATTATCGCCGGTCGCGGGCGCCGGTCCAGGGCCGGGCGGGGCGCGGGAGAAGGAACGAGAAATGCGGGCGATGGTGGTGCGTGCCCCGGGCGGGCCGGAAGCGCTGGTCGCGGAGGAGGTGCCGGCCCCATCGCTGCGCCGGACCGATGTGCGTATCCGCGTCGCCGCCTGCGGCGTGTGTTTCCACGATGTCGTCACCCGCAACGGCACCTTGCGCCGCGGCGTGGCGATGCCGCTGATCCCGGGCCACGAAATCTCCGGCATCGTCGAATCCGTCGGCCCGGACGTGAGCGGGTTCCGCCCCGGGGACCGCGTGGCGGCGGCGCAGCGGCGGCATATCTGCGGCCATTGCCGGTTCTGCCGCGGCGGGCGCGAAACCTCGTGCCGGGAGCAGGAATTCCTGGGCGAT
>JAKAZN010000552.1 GCA_021815835.1 Pseudomonadota bacterium | reverse complement strand
TCTCGCCGGCCTCGGCGGCACCGCGACGGCGGGGATTCCGCTCACCCATCGCGGCCTCGCGCAGTCGGTGGCGTTCGTCACCGGGCAGGATCGCGCGGGCGGGCTGCCCGCCCTCGGCGATCTGGCGCGGGGGGCGGACACGCTGGTCTTCTACATGGCGCGCCGCCAGGCCGGGGCCATCGCCGCCGCCCTGCTGGCCGCCGGGCGGGCGCCCGAGGACGCCGCGGTCTTCATCGCCGAGGCCACCACCCCCCGCCAGCGCGTGAGCGAAACCACCCTGGCCGGCGCCGCCGCCCTCGCCGCCACCCTGCCCGCCGTTCCCACCCTGCTGGTCACCGGCAAGGTGACCGCGCTGCGCCCGATCCTGCTGGGGCTGCTGCACGCCGCGCCGATGACCCTGGCGCCGCGCGACGCCGCCCTGACCGCCTGAGGAGACTCCACCATGGCTCCGCCTGCCCTCGCCGCCCAGCCGATCGCGCCCGAGCAACTCGCGCCGCTGGAGACCGTGCTGCGGTCCGCGACCCCGGAGCAGCTGACCTGGCTCGCCGGCTACGTCGCCGGCTTCCGCGCCGCCGGCGCCCCGCGCCCGGCCGCCCCGGCGCAAGCCGCGCGCGCGAAGCTCACCATTCTTTACGCCACCGAATCCGGCAACGCGGAGACGCTGGCCAACGCCGCCCGCAAGGCCGCGCAGCGGCTGGGGTTCGCCCCGCGCCTGCTCGACATGGCCGATGCCACCCCGGCGATGCTGACGGAGGCCGAGCGGCTGCTGGTGATCGCCTCCACCTGGGGCGAGGGCGATCCGCCGCAGCGCGCCGAGGCGTTCTATGCCGCGCTGCTGGCCGAGACCGCCCCCCGCCTTGCCGGACTGCGCTTCGCCGTGCTGGCGCTGGGCGACCGCGCCTATGTCAATTTCTGCGAGACCGGCCGGCGTATCGACGCGCGGCTGGCCGAGCTCGGCGCCGAGCGGCTGCGCCCGGTCGGCGAATGCGACCTCGACTACGCCGCCCCGGCGCGCGCCTGGACCGAGGCGGTGCTGGACGCGCTGGCCCCGCCGGCGGAGCCGGGCGCGGACGTGATCCGCGTCGATTTCGCCCGCGCCGCCCCGGCCGCCGACGCGCCGGCAAGCGCGACCGCGATCCTCACCGAGAAGGTCCGCCTCAACTCCTCGCGCTCCAGCGCCGAGACCTGGCATCTCGAAGTGTCGCTGGACGGCACCGGACTGAGCTACGAGCCCGGGGATGCGATCGGCATCGCCGCGCGCAACGACCCGGCGCTGGTGGCCGAGGTGGTGGCCGCGACCGGGCGCGAGGGCGACGCGGCGTTGGCCGAAGCCCTGACGGATCGTTACGATATCACCACCCTCACCCCGCCGATGGTCGCCGCCTATGCCGCGCTGACCGGGCGGGCCGAGGGCTTCGCGGTCGCCGGGCGGCAGGTGATCGATCTGCTGGCCGAGGGCGGCGTGCCGCTCAGCACGGAGCAGCTGACCGGCTTGCTGCGCCCGCTGCCGCCGCGGCTCTATTCCGCCGCCTCGGCGCCGGAGGCGGCGGACGCGGCGGTGCATCTGCTGGTCTCGGCGGTGCGCTGGGAGAGCCACGGGCGGCGCCGGTCGGGGGTGGTCTCGGTCGATCTCGCCGATCGCCGCGCGGTGGGCGCGCCGCTTTCCGTGCATGTGAAACCGAACCCGCATTTCCGCCTGCCCGCCGAACCGGACCGGCCGATCGTGATGATCGGCCCCGGCACCGGGGTCGCCCCGTTCCGCGGCTTCATGCAGCGGCGCGAGGCCACCGGCGCTTCCGGCCGGTCGTGGCTGTTCTTCGGCGCGCGGCAGTTCACCCATGATTTCCTCTATCAGCTGGAATGGCAGGACTGGCTGCGCGCCGGCGTGCTCTCGCGCCTCGACCTCGCCTTCTCGCGCGACCAGCCGGAGAAGATCTACGTCCAGGACCGCATCCGCGCGGCCGGCCCCGAGCTCTGGCGATGGCTGGCCGACGGCGCGGCGGTCTATGTCTGCGGCGATGCCAAGGCGATGGCGCGCGACGTCCACGCCGCGCTGCTGGATGTCATCGCCGCCGGCCTGGGCAAGGATGCCGACGCCGCCGCGGAGTGGCTGCGCGCGGCCCAGCGCGACGGCCGCTACAAGCGGGATGTCTATTGATGTCGCGCGAGGCCGAAACCACCACGCTGCTGCGCGCCCTGATCGGCGAACGCTTCGCCGGGCGGATCGCGCTGGTGTCCTCCTTCGGCGCCGAGAGCGCGGTGCTGCTGCACCTGGTGGCCGGGATCGATCCCGCCCTGCCGGTGATCTTCCTCGATACCGGCAAGCTGTTTCCGGAGACGCTGGCCTATCGGGACCGGCTGGTGGCACGCTTCGGCCTGCTTGACGTGCGCGCCGCCGGCCCCGACCCGGCCACTGATCCTGCCGGCACACTCTGGCGGGATGACCCGGACGGCTGCTGCGCGCTGCGCAAGGTGGCCCCGCTCGAGGCCGCGCTGGCGCCCTTCGATGCCTGGATCAGCGGGCGCAAGCGCTTCCACGGCGGCGAGCGCGCCACGCTGCCCCCGGTGGAGTTCGGCGCCGATTGGCGGATCCGCATCAACCCGCTG
>JAKAZN010000551.1 GCA_021815835.1 Pseudomonadota bacterium | reverse complement strand
CTTGCCGGCCCCGCTTGCCGGACCCCCCGGGCCTGGGCCACACCGTACCTTCCTGCCACCGTCCGCCGGCCCATGACCGCTCCCCCCGAGGCCCCTCCCCGCAAGCGTCGCACCCCCGCCCGGGCGGACCCGGACCGGGACCTGCTCGCCGCGCCTGCGCCCGCCGCCTTCGTCCCGCTCGCCACCGACCGCCTGACCCTCCGCCCGCTGCGCCCGCAGGACGCCCCCGCGCTGCACCGGCTGATCGACGACTGGGAGGTGCTGCGCAGCCTCGCCAATCTCGACTACCCCTATCCCCGCGCCCGCGCCGACGCATGGATCAGCGAGACCGCGGGCGAACTTGCCGCCGGCGCCGCCTACCACCTCGCCATCACCGGGCGCGAGGACGGGCGGGAGATGCTGGTGGGCGTGGTCGGCCTCACCCTGGAGCCCGCGCGCCGCGCCGGCCGGCTCGGCTACTGGGTCGGGCGGCGTTTCTGGGGCCATGGCGTCGCCACCGAGGCGGCGGGCAGGCTCGCGCGCTGGGCGCTTGCCCATCTCGACATCGATCGGCTCGTCGCAACCGTCGTCGCGGACAACGCCGCCTCCCGCGCCGTGCTCGCGCGCATCGGCTTCCGCGAGACCGGCGTCGGGACCGAAACGTTCCGCGCGCGCGCCGGCAAGCTGCCGGTCGTGCATCTGGAAGCGACCCGCGCCGATCTGTCCGCCGACTCCCAACCTGTTGCGCCCGCGGCGGCCGAGGCCGCGCCATCCGCCCATCCGCTCGTCCTGGTTGCCGCCTGCGCGCTGATCGACCGCGACGGCCGCGTGCTGCTCGCCCGCCGCCCGGAAGGCAAATCCATGGCCGGGCTCTGGGAGTTTCCCGGCGGCAAGCTCGCCCCCGGCGAAACCCCCGAAGCCGCGCTGATCCGCGAACTGAAGGAAGAGCTCGGAATCGACGTCACCGCCTCCTGCCTCGGCGCCTTCGCCTTCGCCTCGCACGCCTATGAGCGGTTCCATCTGCTGATGCCGCTCTATCTCTGCCGGCGCTGGAAGGGCATCCCGCGCGGCCAGGAGGGCCAGGCACTGGCCTGGGTGCGCCCCGACAAGCTCGCGGACTATCCGATGCCGCCCGCCGACAAGCCGTTGATCCCGCTGTTGCGCGATTTCCTGTAGGAAGACGAAACGATGCAAGACGCCTCCCCCACCGCGTGCGTTCTCGTGATCGGCAACGAGATTCTCTCGGGCCGGACGCAGGATATCAATCTGCGCTTCCTCGCCCAGAAACTCGCCGAACGCGGCATCCGGCTGATCGAAGCGCGCGTGATCCCCGACATCCCCGCCACGATCATCGCCACCGTGAACGAGCTCCGCGCGCGCACCGACATGGTGTTCACCACCGGCGGCATCGGTCCCACGCATGACGACATCACCAGCGAATGCGTCGCCGCCGCCTTCGGCGTGCCCTGGGAGCCGCATCCCGAGGCCTGGGCGCGCATGGAAGCCAGCTACAAGCCCGGCGAGTTCAACGCCGCCCGCCAGCGCATGGCCACCATGCCGCGCGGCGCCAGCCTGATCGACAATCCCATCTCCAACGCGCCCGGCTTCACGATCGGCAACGTCCATGTGATGGCCGGCGTGCCGCGGATCATGCAGGCGATGTTCGAGAGCCTGGCCCCACGTCTGCCGGGCGGCACCCCGATCGCGGCGCGCGCGGTGCATGCGCTGGGCGTGGCGGAGGGGCGCATCGCCGAGGGGCTTGGCGCGATCCAGCAACAATACCCGGACGTCGATCTCGGCAGCTACCCGTTCTACCGCCCGACCGGCAACGGCGTCGCGATCGTCGCCAAGGGCACCGGGCCGGCGCGGCTGGAGGCGGCGATCGCCGAGGTCGCGGCGCTGTTCGCCGCCCTGGGCTACGCCCCGGTCGCGGGGGAGCCGGCGGCGTAGCCAGTCAGCGCCAGATCCCGCTCGCCAGCAGCACCGCCGCCCCCACGCCCGCCATGATCGCCGGATTGAGCTCGGTGAACGCCAGCACCAGGGTCGCGACCAGGCTCACCGCCTGCGCCAGCACCCCATGCTCGGTTCCGCGCCACAGCGCGATGCCGCTCGCAAGCGTCAGCCCCACCGCGATCGGCGCCAGGGCGCGGCTGACCCGCCCGCGCCAGCCCTCCGTCCCGCCGCGCAGCCAGAACGTGGCGGCAAGATACGCCAGCACCGAGGACGGGCCGAACATCGCCACCCCCGCCACCAGCCCGCCCAGGAACCCCGCCGCCTTCTGTCCGATCAGCACGACCAGCAGCGATCCCGGCCCGGGCGCGGCACGCGACAGCGCGAACAGCGCCAGGAATTGCGGCCCCGTCATCCAGTGATGCACATCGACGACGGCGTGCTGCATCTCCGGGATCACGCCCGCCCCGCCGCCGAACGCCAGCAGCGACAGCATCGCGAACAGCCCCGCGATCCGCGCCAGCACCACGATCATCGCGCGCTCCCCTCACGCCAGTGCAGCGCGAGGCTGAGCGGGATCAACACCGCGAGCGCGAGCGCCAGATTGACCCGGAACCAGCCGACCGCCAGCGCGGTGAGCAGCGCCACCCCCACGGCGGCGACGCCGCGCACGTTGCGC
>JAKAZN010000008.1 GCA_021815835.1 Pseudomonadota bacterium | reverse complement strand
CGACGCGGCGGACTGGGTCACGTCCTTGCAGGGCGATTCCTTTGGCGACGCCTATACCGGGGTCGCGGGCCTCGTCACCGCCACCGATCTGCGGCAGATGAATGTCCTCGGCTACAATCTTTCCGCCGCGGCACAGTCCGCGGGCACGCACTGCTTCGCCGCCGGAACCAATCTGCTGACCGAGCGCGGCACGATCCCGATCGAGCAGCTCCGCCCCGGCGATCGCGTGGTGACGCGCTTCGCCGGTCTCGCCCCCATCGTCTGGATCGGCCATCGCCGCGTCGCCCCCGCGACCCATCCGGACCCGTTCCGGGTGCGCCCGGTGCGGATCGCGCCCGACGCCTTCGGCCCCGGCCGCCCGGCGCGCGCCCTGCGCCTGTCGCCCGACCACGCGGTGGCGATCGACGGCGCGCTGGTGCCGATCCGCCTGCTGGTCAATGGCGGCTCGATCGCCTGGGACATGGCGGCACGGCGCGTGACCTACTGGCACGTCGCGCTTTCCCGCCACGACCTGCTGCGCGCCGAGGGGCTGGAGGCGGAAAGCTTCCTCGACACCGAGGCCGATGCGCGCGGCCGTCCCGCCCTGTTCGCCGGTCCCGATCATCCCGCCGCGCAAGCCCGGCGGGAGGCGTTGTCCTGCCTGCCGCTCCGCACCGCGCCGGCGGCGGTGGAGAAGCTCTGGCGCGGCCTCGCCGCCCGCTCCGACGCGCTCGGCCATGCGCGCCCGGAGATCGCGCGGACGGACGATCCCGCGCTCGCGCTGCGCCACGGCGGGCGGCGGATCGCGCCGGCGCTGTGCGGTCCGGGTTTCGCCGCCTTCGCGCTGCCGGGCGGGGCGGCGCCGGTCTGGCTGCTGTCGCGCCAGGTGGTGCCGGCCGCGCTCGATCCCTGGCGGGAGGATCGCCGCCGGCTCGGCGTGCGGGTGCGGCGCCTGACCCTGCGCGCGGGCGCCGAAACGACCGAGATCGCCCTGGACGACCCCCGCCTCGGTCCCGGCTGGTGGGCGCCGGAGGCCGAGGCCGACGCGATCTGGCGCTGGACCGATGGCGCCGCGCGCCTGCCGGTGCCGCGCGGCGGCGCGGTGCTGGAGGTCGCGCTGGCGACCCCGCCCGCCTATCCGCTGGGGTGACCAAGCTGGGCTGGCCCCCCCTGCCGGCTCACGATTCCTTCATCCTTCCCGCGCCATCCTGCGCCCCATGCGCGGGGGAGCGATCGCGGCCGGGCTGATGGCGCTTGCCCTCGCGGCGGGGGCGGCGGTCCTTGGGCCGGGCGCGTTCGGCCTCGCGCTGGCGGGGCTGGGCGGGGCGATGCTGGCGGTGCTCGCCTGGCGCCATCCGGTCCCGGCGGCCGTGGCCTGGCTGATCCTGACCGGCAGCACGATGGAGATGTGGCTCGCCGATCTGCTCGGGCCGGCGTGGTACCAACCGCTGATCGCGATCGAGAAGGGCGCCGGGCTGCTGCTCGCCGCGCTGGCGGTGCTGCGGTTCGGGTTCCAGCCGGATTTCGCCAATCCCGGCCTCGCCTTCGTGGCGATGTTCGCCGTCGGCCTGGCGCATGGGCTGTATCCCGGCCTGGGCTTTGCCGAGAGCCTGCGCTCCCTGGTCGGCTCGGCCGCGCCCTATGCGTTCGCGTTCTCGCGGCTGTCGCGGCCCTGGGCGCGGGCGGTCATCCGCGTCACGACCTTGATCCCGCTGATCGACGTGGCCGGCGGCGTGGTGCTGGACCTGACCGGACTGCGCCCGCTGTTCGTGCAATCGGGCGGCTGGCGGCTGGGCGGGCCGAGCCATCCGGCCTTCCTCGGCGGCTTCGCGCTGGCCGCGATCTATGCCGCCCTGGTGGAGCTGTATCGGGAGGGGCAGGGCCGGCAGATCGCCCTGCTGGCGGCGAATTTCGCCATCCTGGTGCTGACCGGGGCGCGCGCGCCGCTGATGTACGCGACGATCGTGACCGGTCTGACCCTGGCATTCGTGTCCTCGCCGGCGTTTCCGCGCCGGGCGCGCATGGGCCTGCTGCTGGGCGCGCTGGCCGGCGTGCCGCTGGCCGTGGGGCTTGCCGGCAGTCTCAGCGCGCTGCGGCTGTTCAATCTGCTGGATCACAATGCCGATGGATTGAGCGGGCGGGAGGAGCTCTGGACGTATTTCCGCCATGCCGCCGCGTCGTCCCCCTGGGTCGGCTGGGGCGTCGGCGCCGGCAACGCGGTGATCCCGCAGACCAGCCGAGTCGTGGCATTCATGCACACCTGGGCCGCCCATAACGAATATCTGCGCATCGAGGTGGAAGGCGGAAGGCTGGGCGAGGCACTGCTGATCGCCTGTTTCATCCTCTGGGCGGCGGGCCATACGGCGCGTCTGCCGCGCTCGGACCGGGCGATCCTGCGGCTGGTCTTCCTGGCCTTCGCGTGCCATGCCGTCACCGATAACGTGCTGATCTCCACGTCGGCCTCGGTGCTGTTCGCCTTCGTGACCGCGGTGTTCGCCCGCGGCGCGCTGGAAGCCGGGGACGCGGACCGGGCCAGGCAAGCGGCCGGGAGGGCGGGTCGGCGCGTGCCGGTCCGCCGTGTCGAGGTGCCGCCATGAATGTCCGCCGTCTGCTTCCGCTATGCGTGCTGGCTTTGCTGCTGGCGGGCGCGCGCCCAGCCGCCGCGCGGGGACTGGTGTTCGTGATGAACTCCGGCGCCGCGTCGATCAGCGTGATCGACATGAGCACGCGGCAGGTGCTGCGCCGCATCCCCGTGCTGCGCGAGCCGCATCACTGGGCGCTGAGCCCGGACGGGCACAGCCTGCTGGTGGGGGATTCGTCGGGCAACACCGTGTTCTTCCTGGACCCGAATACCGGCGCGGTGCAGCGGCGGGTGGTGGTGGCCGATCCGTACCAGCTCGGGTTCTCGCCCGACGGGCGGTTCCTCACGGTGAACGGTCTCGCGCGCAACCAGATCGATGTGTACGACGCCGCGAGCATGAAGCTGGCGCACCGGTTTCCGATCCGCTCGATGCCGAGCCACATGGCCTATTCGCCGCATTCGCACCGGGTGTTCGTGACGTTGCAGGGCACCAACCGGCTGGTGGCGATCGATCTGCGGGCGATGCGCGTGCTGTGGGACCGCCCGGTGGGCAACACGCCCGCGGGCATCCTGTGGCAGAACGGCAAGCTGCTGGTCTGCGACATGGGCACGGACGGGCTGGCGGTGGTCGATCCGGCGGACGGGAAAGTCGTGGGCCACGTCGTCACCGATCGCGGCGCGCATAATCTGTTCCGCTCCCCGGACGGCAAGACGATCTGGGTGGATAATCGCGTCTCCGGCACGATCACCGTGCTGGACGCGGGGTCGTTGCGTCCGGTGCATACCTATCGCGTGAGCGGCGGGCCGGACGATCTGTTCTTCGCGCCCGACGGCAAGGTGTGGGTCACGCGGCGCTTCGCCGAGTCGGTCGCGGTGCTGAACCCGGCGGATGGAAAATACCAGGTGATCGATGTCGGGCGCTCGCCGCACGGGATTTTCGTGAACGGCGCGGCGCCGTCGCCGGACCGGGTGGCGGTGCGGTAGGGCCATGCGCGACCCGTTCGACCTCGCGGCCGGCTGGGTGCAGGAACATGTTCTGATCCCGTTCCTGTATACGATCGGCTGGATGCGGTGGGAGGAAGTGTCGTACGGCTGGGCACTGGCGGCGGTGTATGGCCTGGTGCAGGTGACGGCGACGCTCGCGCTGTGCACGCCGCTCGAGCATTGGTGGCCGGTGGAGCGGTGGGAGGACCGGCGCGCGGTCTGGGTGGACGTGCTGTACACCTTGATCTCGCGGGTGGGCGTGCTGCCGCTGGTCACCTTCGTGCTGTTCTACCAGGTGCAGGTGAACCTGACCGGCTGGCTGGTGGATCACGGCTGGACGCCGCCGATGCTGGAGATGCTGATCCCCTGGCTGCTGGGCAAGCCGGTCGTGACGTTCTTCGTCTACGCGGTGATCCTGGATTTCGCGGATTACTGGCGGCATCGGCTGTCGCATGTGTTCCGCTGGTGGTGGGCGCTGCACGCGCTGCATCACGCGCAGCTTCAGATGACCTTCTGGTCCGATGACCGGAATCATATCCTGGACGATCTGATCGGGTTCCTGTGGTTTTCCGTCATCGCGCTGGCGATCGGCGTGCCGCCGCTGCAATTCCCGTTGCTGGTGCTGGTTTTGCGCTTCGTCGAAAGCCTGTCGCACGCGAATGCGCGGATTTCCTTCGGCGCGGTGGGGGAGCGGCTGCTGGTCTCGCCGCGGTTCCATCGCGCGCATCACGGGGTGCTGGCAGCGGGGGCGCGGAGCTGCAATTACGGCGCGGTGCTGCCGTGGTGGGACATGATGTTCGGGACGGCGGATTTTTCGCGCGATTTCCCGGCGACGGGGGATCCGGGGGCGGATGCGGCGCTGGAGCGGGGGTCATATCTGGCGCAACAATGGGCGGGGCTGCGGCGCTTCGGGCGGGCGCTGATGGGCGGCGCATAACCGTTACGATGTCAGCACCCGCGCCAGTTCCGCCCGCAACGCCGGCAGCAGGTCGGTGGCGAACCACGGATTCCGCCGTTCCCACGCCAGCGTCCGCCAGGACGGATGCGGCAGCGCGCAGCGCGCGGGCAACAGGTCGCGGAACCGCGCCACCCGCGCACCCATCCTCCCCGGCCCCAGCGCGTCGGCGATCGCGTAGCTCCCCACCAGCAGCGCAAGCCGCAGCCCCGGCATCGTCGCGAGCAGCCGCGCCCGCCACAAGGGCGCGCATTCCGGCCGCGGCGGCGCGTCGCCCCCGCGCGGCAGCCGGCCCGGGTAGCAGAATCCCATCGGCACGATGGCGATGCGCGATTCGTCGTAGAACGTCGCGCGATCCAACCCGAGCCAGGCCCGCAATCGTTCCCCAGACGGATCGTCCCACGGAATCCCGCTCGCGTGCACCTTGGACCCCGGCGCCTGGCCCGCGATCAGCACGCGCGCGGTCGAAGACACCCGCAACACCGGTCGCGGCCCCAGCGGCAGATGCGCCGCGCAGACCCGGCAGGCGCGGATCTCGGCGGCCAGCGACGCCAGCGCTTCGGGATCAGGCGACGATGCCACGGCGGCGCAGCTCGGCCACCACCTGTTCGGCCAGGCGCTCCGGTTCGGCTGCCAACGTCCGCAACCGGATTTCCGGCGCTTCGGGGGCCTCGTAGGGCGCATCGACGCCGGTGAAATTCCGCAACGTTCCGGCATCGGCGCGCTTGTAGAGTCCCTTCGGGTCGCGCCGGCGGCATTCGTCCACCGGCGTATCGACGAAGATTTCCAGGAACTCGCCCGCCTCCACGCGGTCGCGCGCCATCATCCGCTCGGCGCGATAGGGGGAGATGAAGGAGACGAGCACGATCACCCCGGCTTCCACGAACAGCTTCGCCACCTCGGCGATGCGGCGGATATTCTCCACCCGGTCGGCTTCGGAAAACCCCAGATCGCGGTTCAGCCCGTGGCGGACATTGTCGCCGTCAAGGCTCATGGTATGCAGGCCCAGCGCGTGCAGCCGCTTTTCCACCAGATTGGCGATGGTGGATTTCCCGGCGCCCGAAAGCCCCGTGAACCACAGCACCGCCGGACGCTGGGCCTTCAGCGCGGCGCGCGCGGATTTGTCGATATCCAGACGATGCCAGGTGATCGCCCGGCCGTTGGGCTGGATGCGGGTGATCGTGCCGGCGCCCACGGTGGCGCGGGTCAGCCGGTCGATCAGGATGAACCCACCGAGGGCGCGGCTTGCGGCATAGGTCTCGCAGACCAGGGGCTGGGCGAGCGAGAGCGTAACGGTGCCGATCTCGTTGGCGGCCAGCGCACGGGCCGGTTCGTCCTCGATCCGGTCCAGATCGAGCCGGCCGGCGATGTCGGTGACGGTAGCGACCGTGCTCGCGGTGCCCAGCATCAGCAGATAGGCCCGGCCGCGGAACAGATCCGTGTCGTCCATCCACACGATCCGCGCGGTGATCTGTTGCGTCGCTTCCGGTGCCGGCGCGACGGCGAGCACGTCGCCGCGGGAGATATCGATCTCACGGTCCAGCACCACGGTCACCGCGTCGCCCGCTTCCGCGCGATCGCGATCGCCCTCCGGCGCGACCAGGCGGGCGATGCGCGCGGCGGTTCCGGACCCGGCATTCACCACGCCGTCGCCCACCGCGAGCCCACCGCCGCGCAACGTTCCGCCATAGCCGCGGAACGCCGCGTCGGGGCGCAGCACCACCTGCACCGGCAACCGCGCCGGCGCATCGGCGCGCGGGACGGGCAGATCAGCGGCTTCCAATGCGCCCAGCAGCGTAAGGCCGTCGTACCACGCCATGCGCGTGCCGGACCGTGTGACGTTGTCGCCGTCGCGCGCGACCACCGGGATCGCGGTCAGCGCGGCCCCACCCAGGCGATCCAGCAGCGTGCGGATTTCGCGCGACGCGGCATGGAACGGCGCGGCGGCAAACCCCACGAGGTCCATCTTGTTCACCGCCAATACGAATTCGCGCACGCCCATCAGCGCCGCGATCGCCGCGTGCCGGCGCGTCTGCGCCAGCACCCCCTTGGTCGCATCGACCAGCAGCACCGCAACATCCGCGAGTGACGCGCCGGTCGCCATGTTGCGCGTGTATTGCTGATGCCCCGGCGCGTCGGCCAGGATGAAGCGCCGGCGGGGCGTTTCGAAATAGCGGTAGGCGACGTCGATCGTCACCCCCTGCTCGCGCTCCGCCGCCAGCCCATCGACCAGCAGCGCGAAATCGAGCCCGCCATCCGCCACGGTGCCGAAGCGCCGGCTGTCGCGCGCGAGTGCCGCCATCGTATCGTCCGGCACCGCGCCGCATTCATGCAGCAGCCGCCCGATCAGAGTGGACTTGCCGTCATCGACGCTGCCGCAGGCGAGCACGCGCAGAAGCTGTTCGGCCATCAGAAATAGCCCTCGCGCTTCTTCGCTTCCATCGAGGCATCCTGGTCGAAATCGATCAGCCGCCCGGCGCGTTCGGACAGGCGTGCCGCGCGCATCTCGGCGATGATCGCTTCCAGATCGGCGGCGTCGGATTCCACCGCCGCGCTCAGCGGGTAGCAACCGAGCGAGCGGAACCGCACCATCCGCGACACCGGGATTTCGCGCTCGCGCAGGCGCATCCGCGAATCATCCACCACGATCAACGCGCCGTCGCGCGTCACCGTCGGGCGCGGGGCGGCGAAATAGAGCGGCACCACTTCGATTCCCTCGGCGGCGATGTAGGTCCACACATCGAGCTCGGTCCAGTTGGACAGCGGAAACACCCGCAACGTCTCCCCCGGCGCGCGCTGGCCGTTATAGAGCTGCCACAGCTCCGGGCGCTGGCGCTTCGGGTCCCAGACATGGCCGGGCCCGCGCACCGAGAAGATGCGCTCCTTGGCCCGCGAGCGTTCCTCCTCCCGCCGCGCGCCGCCGATCGCGCAATCGTAGCCGCCGTCGTCGAGCGCTTGCTTCAGCGCGTCCGTCTTCATGATCCGCGTGTAGGTGGCGGGATCGTGGTCGAACGGATTGACGCCATCGCGGAGGCCGGCGGCGTTGGTATGGGTGCGCAGATCGAGGCCGAAGCGCGCCGCCGTTTCGTCGCGGAACGCGATCATGGCACGAAATTTCCATGTCGTATCGATGTGCAGCAGCGGGAAGGGCAGTTTCGCCGGGTGGAACGCCTTGCGTGCGAGATGCAGCAGCACCGACGAATCCTTGCCGATCGAATACATCAGCACCGGCCGCGTCGCCTGGGCGGCGGCTTCGCGCAGGATATGGATGGCCTCGGCTTCAAGTGCGCGCAGATGCGCGGCTTCGGGCGGGATCATCGGCGGGGGTCGGACGGGATGCTCATGGCCGCGCCGTCTAGTCCAGCCGGGCCGGCGACAAAAGCCCCCGGATGAAAATAGCCAGATCGTTCCCCCGCCTTCGGTCGCGGCAGAGGAAACCTTCCATGGAATCTCAGTCCCGGAAATCGGGCCAATAGGAGGCCAGCGCGGTCCGGCGCAGGATCGCCGCGATCCGCGCCTGATCCTCGCGGGGCATCTCCCGCCGCCAGCTATCCACGGTCGCGCGCGCGTCGCGGAAGACCTGGTAGTAGCGCGCCGGCCCGCGATGGGTGGCGCTGCGCGCGATGAACGCGGCGGTCTGCGGATGCCAGCCGAGCCCGGCGAAGTCGAACAGCGCCCGCGCGTGCTCCATCGGCGCGGCGCAGAGCGTGTCGTAGCGGATCACGCGGGCCGCCGGGGCCTGGGTCAGATCCGACAGCATTCTTTCATTGCATACCACCCAGTTCCAGGTCAACTGCTCGACCGGCGGCAGCGCGCCGAGGCCGGCGGTGGTCAGGCCATGGCGGCGTCCCTCGGTGGTGCCCGCGATCCAGGCGAGCTCGAAGGGCGAGAGGAACTTGCCTCTCGCGGTGCCGCGCAGGACGGAGGCAACCTGGCCCCACGGGTCGCGCAGGATCAGGACCAGCCGCGCGTCCGGCGCGCAGGCGGCCAGCGCGGCGATGCGGCCATGGCTGCTCACCGATTTCACGACCAGCCGGATCGCGCGCGGATTGCCGGCCAGCAGGTCCGGCACGCCGATCCGGTCGATCCGCCTGCGGTCGAGGCCGGTGGCGGCCAGCACGCGCAGGCCTTGCACGGTGCCGTCGCGCAGGCGGCGGCCCAGCGCGCCGCGATAGGATTTGGCGAAAGACGGGCCGGGCCCCACTGTCTTCAGGGTGGAAGTCCGCCCCATCTGACGCAGGTACCAGGCAGCCATCGGCGCAAGCTCCGAGGTCGCATCCTCGGGGCAGAGCCACGGCAGCCCATCATCCTCCAATACCGCGTCGGGTTCGTGGCGGTAGAGCGTATCAGGGTGGCTGTCGAAAATCTTCCCGAGCCAGGAGGTGCCGGAGCGCGGCGCGCCGAAGATCAGGATCGGCGAGTCCGAAGGCTCGGCTGGGGCCGGGACGGGCCTGGGTGCACCCCGGTTCTCCGCGCGGAAGGCCGCCAGCGCGGAGCCGGCGGCCCAGCCGAACGGTTGGGTCCAGCGCGTTGCCTCGAACGCCAGGGACAGGATGGGTCGGCCCTCCCGGGGAGTGGATGGTTCCGATCTAGTCGGATGGCGCCGGCCGTGCAACGGTTGTTACCTTCGGTGACAGCCTTGGGAGCTCGCCCGCCATGCCCCACGACGCCCATGGCCTGACCCTGACAGCGGACGGGCCGGCCGCCGCCGCCTGGGACCATACGATCGCGGGCTATCTGGGCTATCGCGCCGACACCGCCGCGCGCATGGCCGCCCTGCTCGCGGCCGATCCCGCATTCGGCCTGGCGCAATGCCTCGCGGGATATTTCGCCATGCTCGGCTTCAACGCCGCCCTGCTCCCGGCCGCCGAGGCCGCCGCCACCCGCGCCCGGCCCCTGCTCGCCCGCGCCAGCCCGCGCGAACAGGCCCATCTGGCGGCGCTGGAGGCCTGGATCGGCGGCGCGCCCGACCGCGCGGTGGCCGTCTGGGACACGATCCTGGAGGCGCATCCGACCGACGCGCTGGCCTTCCGCCTCGCCCATTTCGTCAATTTCTGGCTTGGCCGACCGGACCGGATGCGCGCCTCGGTGCTGGCGGTGGAGCGGCACTGGGACCCGGCCTGGCCCGCCACGACCTCCCTGCTTGCCTGCCGCTGCTTCGCCTTCGAGGAGAGCGGCCTCTATCTGGAAGCCGAGGCGGCGGGGCGGGAGGCGATCGCGCGCGATCCCGGCGATCTCTGGGCCGCGCATGGCGTGGCGCATGTGCTGGAAATGCAGGGCCGCCGGAGCGAGGGGATCGCCTGGATCGAAGCGCTCGCCCCGGGCTGGGAGGGGGCGAACAATCTGCGCCACCACCTGTACTGGCACGCGGCGATGTTTCATTTCGAGCGCGGCGATTTCGACCGCGTGCTGGGGTTGTACGACACCGCGTTCCGCAATCTGGATTCGCCGCTGACGCGCGCGCAGCCCGATCTCTATATCGACGTACAGAACGCGGCCTCGATGCTGTACCGGCTGGCCCGCCAGGGGATCGATGTGGGCGAACGGTGGGGGGAACTGGCCGACAAGGCCACCGCGCGCATCGGCGATTGCCAATCGGCCTTCACCCTGCCGCATTGGGCGATGGCGCTGGCCGCCGCGGGGCGCTGGCAGGAGGGCGCGCGGTTCCTGGACGCGCTGCGCGATTTCGCGGCCGGAACGAGCCCGCTCGCCGCCCTGGTGCGCGACGTGGCGCTGCCGGTCAGCACCGCCGCGCTGCTGGCCGGGCGTGGCGATCCGGCCGGGGCGGTCGCGGCGATGCGCCCGGCGCTGGGCGCGATGACCGATCTCGGCGGCAGCCACGCCCAGCAGGACGTGCTGGAGCAGCTGTTCCTGGACGCGGCGGTCGCGGCGGGGATGGAGGCGGACGCCATCCTGCTGCTCGAACGCGTCGCGGGACGTCACAAGCTGCCGCCGGCGCGCCGGCGCGGCTACGCCGAAGCGGCCCGCGCGCTCGGCTTCGCCGCGTGAGGCCGCGCCGCGCGCCCTACAGGATGGCCGCGTGGGCGATGTTGCTGATCCGGTCCAACCGCGTCGAATGCCACGGCTCGGGCTGCACATAGTTCGTCAGATACGTGAACGAAACCCCGCTGTCGGGATCCGCCCAGGAATACGACGACCCCACGCCGCCATGCCCGAAGGTCGCCGGCGCGCCGATCGTGCCGAGGCCGCGAATCCGCTCGCTGTCGCCGCGCACATGCGGCCCCAGGCCGCGATGCATCGGGATTCCGTCCATCTGGAAATCCGGCCGGTCGCCGGTGTGGTTGCGGCTCCCATAGGCGATCATGCGTGGCGACAGCACCCGCGCCCGCCCCAGCCGCCCGCCGCCCAGCAGCGCCTGATAGAACGCGGCCATCCCCCGCGCGGTCGCGTAGCCGCCGGAATGCGGCAGGCCGGCGGCGCGGAAATCGGCGTTGTTGCGGTGGATCTCCGCCGGGTAGGTGTCGGCGCAGCGATGCTGCTGGTCTTCCGGCACGCCCACCAGGATGTCGTGCTCCAGGCCCAGCGGGGCCAGGATGCGGTCGCGGATCTCGTTTCGATAGTCGTGGCCGGTGATGGCCTCGATCACCATCGCCTGGGTCAGATGCGCGGCGCGGCCGTGGTACTGCATCCGCGATCCCGGCGTCCAGTCGAGCGAGAAATCGCACACTTCGGCGCGCATCCGCGCGTGATCGGCCCAGGTGGCCGGCGTCACGTCGCTGCTCGGGTAGCCGCCCTGATGCGTCATCACCTGGTGCAGGGTGATGTCGGCTTTGCCGCGCGCGGCGAATTCCGGCAGGTGATCGGCGATCCGGTCCATGGGTGAGAGCGCGCCCTCCTCGATCAGGCTCCAGACGGTGGCCGAGGTCAGCACCTTGGTCTGCGAGAACAGCAGGAACAGCGTGTCGTCGGTGGCGGGCACCGTGGCGGCTTCGGTGCGCGCGCGGCCGAAGGTCCGAAACAGCGCCAGCTTGCCGTGCCGCGCCATGGCGATCTGCGCGCCGGGATAGCGTCCGTCCTCCAGATGCCGCGCGATCAGCGAATCGAGCGCGGCGAGGCGGTGCGTATCGAGGCCGAGGCTGGCGGCATCGCCCTCGGGCAGGGGGTAGGCGTGGGACATGGCGGGTTCCTTCGTCGCGATCGGGTCGATGGCGGGCTTGTGTGCGCAAGCGCTCGCCCGCATGGGGCATCGGATGTCTGGCCGATGCAAGCCCGCGCAGATTTCGATCCGGGCGCCAAACGCCGGGCGCCGCCGCCGGCGCCAGATCTCCCGCCGGGCCGCAATCTTGATCCCGCGCAATGCGCCCCCATCCGGAGCATGGAAGACAGGCCCCATGAACATCTCGCTTCCCACCCCGCCCCGCCCGGCGCCGCCCGCCGCCGCGGCGGACGATGCCGAGGCCGCGGCCCGGTTCGCGCAGCTCGGGCGTCTCGACAACCTGATCCACGCCGCCGAGGGCCGGGCCACGCTCGGGCTGTCGCCGACCGCGCTCGGCCTCGCCTGGCTCGACTGGGCGACGCATCTGGCGAACGCGCCGTTCCGCCGCCTCGGCCTCGCGCGCAACGCGGCGCACCAGGCGCGGCGGTTCTGGGAAGCGGCGGCGAGCGGACAGATCGCGATCGCGCCCCCGCCGGGCGATCACCGCTTCGCCGATCCCGGCTGGCAGCGCCCGCCGTTTCATCTGATCCATCAGGGCTTCCTGCTCGCCGAGGAATGGTGGCGCGAAGCGGCGATGGGGCCGGAGGGCACCGCGCGCGCCAATGACCGCATGGTCGCCTTCGCCGCGCGGCAATGGCTCGATCTCTTTTCGCCGTCCAACATCCCCTGGCTCAACCCCGAGGTGATCGCCGCCACCGCGGCCTCCGGCGGGCGCAACCTGGCGGCCGGCACGGCCAACTTCCTGAACGATCTGCATGGGGCCCTGGGCGATCGGCCCAACGCATCGGGGTTCCGGGTCGGGACCGACATCGCCGCCACCCCGGGCAAGATCGTGCTGCGGAACGAACTGATCGAACTGATCCAGTATGCGCCCACCACGCCGACGGTGCGCCCGGAGCCGGTGCTGATCGTCCCGGCCTGGATCATGAAATACTACATTCTCGATCTTTCCCCGGAAAACTCGCTGATCCGCTGGCTGGTCGCGCGGGGCTTCACCGTTTTCGCCCTGTCGTGGCGCAATCCCGGCGCCGCGCAGCGCGACCTGTCGCTCGACGACTACCGCCGCCTCGGCGTGCTCGCGGCGATGGCGGCCGCCTGCGACATCGCCGGCGCGGCCCGGCTGCACGCGGTGGGCTATTGCCTCGGCGGCACCCTGCTCGCGATCGCCGCCGCGGCGATGGCGCGCGACGGCGACGACCGGATCGCCAGCGTCACCCTGTTCGCCGCGCAGACCGATTTCACCGAGGCGGGCGAATTGCAGCTCTTCATCACCGAGGAGCAACTGCACTTCCTGGACGATCTGATGGCCGCGCAAGGCTTCCTCGACAGCCGGCAGATGGCGGGCGCGTTCCAGCTCCTGCGCTCCAACGATCTCATCTGGTCGCGCGCGGTGCGCGGCTATCTGCTGGGCGAGCGCGAGCATCCCTCCGACCTCATGGCCTGGAACGCGGACGGCACGCGGATGCCGGCGCGGATGCACGGCGAATATCTGCGCCGGATGTTCCTCGACAACGACCTGGCGGAGGGGC
>JAKAZN010000550.1 GCA_021815835.1 Pseudomonadota bacterium | reverse complement strand
ATCGACGCCGCGGTCCATGCCGGCGCGCTGGCCGCGGGCCGCACGGTCGCCGTGGTGGCGGGCGGGCTGGATTGCCCCTACCCGCCCGAGCACGCGGACCTCCAGCGCCGCATCGCCGAGGCCGGCGCGGTGTTGGCCGAGTCCCCCCTCGGCACCACCCCGCAGGCGCGCCACTTCCCCCGCCGCAACCGGATCATCGCCGGCCTCGCTCTCGGTGTGGTGGTGGTGGAGGCCGCCTTGCGCTCGGGTAGCCTCATCACCGCCCGGCTCGCCCAGGAGGCGGGGCGGGAGGTGTTCGCCGTCCCCGGCTCCCCGCTCGATCCGCGCGCCCGGGGCTCGAACGACCTCATCCGCCAGGGTGCCCAGATCACCGAAACCGCGGCGGATATCCTGGACAATCTGCCCGACCACCCGGACCGGGAGGGCCTGGCCCGTGCGCCCCTGTTCGCCCGCCCCCGCGTGCCCGCGGCCCCGGCCGGCCCCGTTCCCGACCCGGCCGATCCACGAGAGGTTCCCCCAGGGGATCCCCCAGGGGATCCCCCGGGGGATCCCCCCCCCGAAATCCTCGCCGACGCCCGGTCCCGCCTGGTCGCCCTGCTCGGCCCGGCGCCCACGGCGGTTGACGATCTGCTGCGCCGCTGCCAGTTACCACCGGCTGCCGCGCTGGCGGCCTTGCTGGAACTCGAAATCGCCGGCCGGATCGAAACCCTGCCGGGGCAGCGGGTCGCCCTGCTCGCCGGCCCTTGATGCCCCTTCTGGAAGCCCCGACGCACAGGACAAAATGACCGACGTCGTCGTCGTCGAATCCCCCTCCAAGGCCAAGACCATCAACCGCTACCTCGGTGACAAGTTCACCGTCCTGGCGAGCTTCGGCCATGTCCGCGACCTGCCCCCCAAGGACGGCTCGGTCCGTCCGGAGCAGGATTTCGCCATGGACTGGGCGGCCGATGCGCGCGGGGAGCGCCAGGTCGGCGCCATCGCCAAGGCCCTGCGCGGCGCCCGCACCCTCTATCTGGCGACCGATCCGGATCGCGAGGGCGAGGCGATCTCCTGGCACGTCAAGGCGATGCTGGCGGAAAAACATGCCCTGAAGGGCATCGACGTTCGTCGCGTCACCTTCAACGAGATCACCCGCAACGCCGTCCGCACCGCGATGGCGCATCCGCGCGAACTCGACCAACCGCTGATCGAGGCCTATCTGGCCCGCCGCGCGCTCGATTACCTGGTAGGCTTCACCCTCTCGCCCGTGCTCTGGCGCAAGCTGCCCGGCAGCCGCAGCGCCGGGCGGGTGCAATCGGTCGCGCTCCGCCTGATCTGCGACCGCGAAGCCGAGATCGAGATCTTCCGTGCGCGCGAATACTGGACGGTCGAGGCGATCTTCACCACGCCCGCCGGCGCGCCCTTCACCGCGCGCCTGACGCATCTCAAAGGCAAGCGGCTCGACCAGTTCGACCTGCCGAACACGGCCACCGCCCATGCCGCCAAGGCAGCGGTCGAGGCCGGTGCCTTCACGGTCGGCACGGTCGAGAAGAAGCGCGTCCGGCGCAACCCGCCCGCGCCCTTCACCACCTCCACCCTCCAGCAGGAAGCCTCCCGCAAGCTGGGCTTTGGCGCGCAGCAGACGATGCGCGTCGCCCAGCAGCTCTATGAAGGTGTCGAGCTGGACGGGGAGACGACGGGCCTCATTACCTATATGCGTACCGACGGCGTGCAGATGGCGCAGGAAGCGATTGGCGCCATCCGCGATCACGTGCGCGCCACCTTCGGTCCCGACTACGTGCCCGGCATGGCGCGCGAATACACCGCCAAGGCCAAGAACGCGCAGGAAGCGCACGAGGCGGTCCGCCCGACCGATGTGGGGCGCGCGCCCGACCAGGTCGGCCGCTACCTCACGCCCGACCAGCGCCGGCTCTACGAACTGGTCTGGAAGCGCGCGGTCGCCTCGCAGATGGCCTCGGCCGAGCTCGACCAGGTGAGCGTCGATGTCACCGACGGAACGGGCACCGTCTTGCGCGCCACCGGTTCGATCGTCGCCTTCGACGGGTTCCTGAAACTCTACCACGAAGACCAGGACGAGCCGGCCGAGGACGAGGACGGACGGATGCTGCCGCCGATGGCCGCCCGCGATCCGCTGCGCCGCGGCGAGGTGACGGCCAGCCAGCATTTCACCCAGCCGCCGCCGCGCTATTCGGAAGCCTCCCTGGTCAAGAAGATGGAGGAGCTCGGCATCGGCCGACCGTCCACCTACGCCTCCATCCTGACCGTGCTGCAGGACCGCAATTACGTCCGCCTCGACAAGCGCCGCTTCATCCCCGAGGACCGCGGCCGGCTGGTCACCGCCTTCCTGGTGAGCTTCTTCGAGCATTACGTGGAAACCGGCTTCACCGCCGGGATGGAAGAGAAGCTCGACGACATCGCCGGCGGCACCGCCGACTGGCGCAAGGTCATGCACGCCTTCTGGGACGAATTCTCCCGCGCGGTCGATCAGACCAAGGACCTGAAGATCAGCGACGTGATCGCGGCGCTGGATCGCGATCTCGGGCCGCATTTCTTCCCCGCGCGCGAGGACGGGTCCGATCCGCGCGTCTGCCAGGCCTGCGGCAATGGAAGGCTAGAT
>JAKAZN010000549.1 GCA_021815835.1 Pseudomonadota bacterium | reverse complement strand
GGATCGGCGCGGCCCCGGTGCTCGGCGTGTTCGTCTTCTTCGGGATCGCGCTGATCTTCATGTACCTGCTCGCGCTGGCCTCGATCGGCGCGGTGCGGCGGCTGCTCGGGCAGGTGGGGTGGCGCGTGCTGCAGGTCGTCGGGATGAACTACATCGCCTATGCGTTCGCCGTGGATTTCCTGAAGGTCCAGCATTACGGGAGCCTGCGGTTCCTCGTCGCCTACCTGCCGTTCGCCGTGCTGAGCGTCGTCGGGCCGGCCCTGGTGGTCGCCGCGCTGATGCTGCGCGCCGCACGGTCATGGGGTCCGGCGCTGCTGCGCTGACAGGCACCGCGGGCAGAGAAATCTTGACAACGCAATCATTCGGATGTCAAAAATGAACGGCGGGCGCGTGGCCGTCACCGCGGGTCCGAGCGCGCGCCGTGTCCGGAGGTCATCCATGTCAGTCCGCGAAACCGTGCTCAGCGTGTTCAGCGATGTGGCGCGCGAGCAGAACCGCCAGCTCGCGCCGCTCGCCGACGATCTGCCGCTGCTGGATAGCGGGATCGACTCGCTGTGTCTGGCGATCATCGTCGCCAATCTGGAGGCGAAGCTGGGTAGCGATCCGTTCAGCGCCGCCGAAGACGTCGACGTGCCGGCGACGTTCGGCGAGTTCGTCGCGCTCTACGAACAGCATGTCCCAGCCTGACCAGTTGTCGCTGTGGCAGCGGACCGCGGAAGCGGGGCCGCTCGACCGGCGATTCCTGCTCGATGAACATGCGCGCGTCGGGCTCGACAGCCTGGCGGGCGCGAGCAGCTTCGGCGCGCAGCGCGAGCGGATGCGCGGCGAGAGCGTCGTGCTCGCCACCGGCACGCAGCTCGCGACCACGCTGGCGCTGCTGGAGCTGGACGGGCTGGCGCGGCGCATCGTGCTGTGCCCGCCCGATCTCGGGCCGCAGCACCTGCCCGGCGTGATGGCGACGGCCGGGGCGCACATCGTGATCTCCGACCGCGAGATGCAGGTGCCCGGTGCGACCTGCATCGTGTCCGGCGCGCCCGTTGCGGCGGGAACGACCGCCGCGGGTATCGCGAGCGAATGGGCGCTGTTCACCTCCGGCACCACCGGGCCGCCGAAAATGGCGATCCATTCGCTGCGCAGCCTGATCGGCGCCATCGCCCGCACGATGAATGCCGCGGGCGACCGGGTGTGGAGCACGTTCTATGACATCCGCCGCTATGGCGGGTTGCAGATCCTGCTGCGCGCGCTGATCGGCGGCGGCTCCATGGTGCTCTCCGGCGCCGAGGAGCCGGTGAGCGATTTCCTGGCGCGCGCCGCGGCGGCGGGGGTGACGTTCATCTCCGGCACGCCGACGCACTGGCGGCGCGCGCTGCTCAGCCCCGCGGCGCGCGCGATCGCGCCGCGCGATGTGCGGCTGTCGGGCGAGATGGCCGACCAGGCGATCCTCGACAAGCTGCGCCAGACCTATCCCGCCGCCCGGGTGGCGCATGCCTTCGCCTCCACCGAAGCCGGCGTGGCGTTCGAGATCGCCGACGGCCGCGCCGGATTTCCCGCCGAGCTGATCGGCGAGGAGCGCAACGGCATCACGCTGCGCGTGCAGGACGACTCGCTGCGCATCCGCTCGCCGCGCGCGGCCAGCCGCTATCTCGGCGAGCACATGGAGCCGATCGCGGATGCGGAGGGCTTCGTCGATACCAAGGATCTCGTCGAACTGCGCGACGGCCGCTACCACTTTGCCGGGCGCCGCGATGGCGTGATCAATGTCGGCGGGCTGAAGGTGCATCCCGAGGAAGTCGAAGCCGTCATCAACCGCCATCCCGGCGTCGAGATGTCGCTGGTGAAGGCGCGGCGCAGCCCGATCATCGGTGCGATCGTGGTGGCCGACATCGTGCTGGCCGATCCTGCGGCTGCGGCGAAGCAGGTCGAGACCGAGATCCTCGACCTCTGCCGCGACACGCTCGCCGCGCACAAGGTGCCGGCGACCGTGCGTGTCGTGCCGTCGCTCGACATGACGCCATCGGGCAAGCTGCGGCGCGCGCGTGCGTAACGTCATCGTCACCGGCGGCAGCCGCGGGCTGGGCCTGGCGATGGCGCGCGTGCTCGCCGCGTCCGGCCATCAGGTGATCGCGGTGGCGCGGCGCGACAGCGCGGAGCTGGCGGCGGCGGCGCGCGACGCCGGCCGCGGCGCGATCCATTTCCGCGCCTGCGACCTCGCCGAGATCGCGGCGATCCCGGGATTCGTGAAGGGATTGCACGAGGAGTTCGGGGCGCTGCACGGGCTGGTCAACAACGCCGGCATCGGATCGAGCGGCATTCTTGCCACCATGCACGACGCGCAGATCGAGCGGCTGGTGCGGCTGAACGTGCTGTCGCCGATGGTGCTGACGAAATACGTCGTGCGCGCGATGATGACCTCGGGCGGCAACCGCATCGTCAATGTCAGCTCGATCGTGGCCAGCACCGGCTACAGCGGGCTCGCCGCCTACAGCGCGACCAAGGCGGCGCTGATCGGGTTCACCCGCTCGCTGGCGCGCGAACTCGGGCGGCTCGACATCACCGTCAACGCCGTCGCCCCCGGCTTCGTCGAAACCGAGATGACGCACGAGCTCAATCCCGGCCAGCGC
>JAKAZN010000548.1 GCA_021815835.1 Pseudomonadota bacterium | reverse complement strand
GTTCGGCCTCGAAATGAAAGGCGTGAAGCGGCGGGAGCGGGAGGCGATCGCGTTGCAGCAGCTGCGTCTGGTCGGGCTGGAGAAATTCGCGGGCTATCACCCGCATCACCTGTCCGGCGGGATGCAGCAACGGGTGGCGATCGCGCGCGCGCTGGCCTGCGATCCGTCCGTGCTGCTGATGGACGAACCCTTCGCCGCCTTGGACGCGCTGACCCGCGACGAGATGCAGCGCCTGCTCGCCGAGGTCTGGCGCGCCACCGCCAAGACCGTGATCTACGTCACCCACAACGTCGCCGAGGCGGTCTTCCTCGCCGACCGGGTGATCGTGATGAGCCCGCATCCCGGCCGGGTGAAGGCGGAATTCGTCGTCGATCTGCCGCGCCCGCGCGACCCGCTCAGCGTGGCGTTCCTGGACTGCCAGAAGCGTCTTCTGGGCGCGCTGGGCGAACGCACCGAACCGGCGGACGCCATCGCCGGCTAACGATCACAGGGAGGAAACACGCATGAGCTTTCCGCATCCGACCCGCCGCCACGCAATGCTGGGGACCGGCGCCCTGGCCCTGGCCGGGGTTCGGCGCGCCGCCGCCGCGCCGGCGCCGATCCGCCAGGGGTATCAGACGAACATGTGGGGGATGCCCACCTACTACCTGATGCGCTCGGGGCTGTTGCAGAAGCACGGCGTGGCGTTCCAGGATTTCGCAGTGCCGTCCGGCAACATCACGATGCAGCAGATGGTGGCCCGCCAGGTCGATCTCGGCACCTTCGCCGGCCCGTCCCTGCTGATCGGCAACGCGCGCGGCGGGCTGGTTGCGGTGGCGCTGATCGAATATGTCGGCAAGACGGTGCGGGTGATGGGGCGGGCTGATCTGCACATGACGAAGATCGAGGATCTGCGCGGCAAGAAGGTCGCCAACCAGACCGGGTCCTCGATCGGCAACATCTTCGTCAACAAGATCGCGCCGGCGCACGGGCTGCACAAGGGCGATTACGAGGAGATCCGCATGAACGTCAACGACATGGTCTCGGCCATGCTGGCCAAGACGGTCGATGCGATGGTGAATGTGGAACCCTACAATGCGATCGCCGAGGATCATGGTATCGCCAACACGATCCTGGATTTCTCCGGGGTGGATCGGCTGCCGGTGTTCATGGCGGCGACGCCGGATTTCGTCCATGCGCAGCCCGACGCGCTGGTTGCCTATCTGAAGGCGTGGCTGGACGTGGCGAAGGATTTCAAGGATTCGCCGGACAAGGTGGCGGGCGTGGTGGGCGCCTTCTATGCCTCCAAGGGCTACACGATGACGCCGGCGACGTTGAAGAAGGCGCTGTCGCGGGTGCAGGTCGATCCCGGCTTCCCGCCGGCGGCAACCCTGGCGCCCTATATGCAGGAACAGGCGGAGGCGCTGATCGGGGCGAAGAAGATCAAGACGGTGCCGGCATATGACAGCTACATGCTGGGCCAGTTCATGGCGAAGGCGCGCGCCTAGCCAGGTTGCGAGGCGCGGCGGCGGCGGCTAAAGCCGTCCCGCCCGCCCACGACCCGGAGTTTCCGCATGGCCCCGAACACCAACCGCGTCTTCTACGTCAACGCCGTCTCCCATCCCGTGTTCCTGGAAATCCTGGGCGCGCGGGCGGATGTCCATCTCGACCGGCTGCGCAACGACAGCCCGGAGGCGGAGAGCGCGCCGGTGCTGGAACAGGCGCATGTCTATCAGATCGGCGCGACGCGGGACGAACTGGCCCTGGCGTTCCACGGCACCGCCGCGCTGCTGGCGAAGACGCCCAGGCTGCTGGCGGTCTCCTCCAACGGCGCCGGCTACGACACGGTGGATGTCGCGGCCTGCACCGCCGCCGGAGTGGCGGTGGTCAACCAGTCGGGCGGCAACAAGGAAGGGGTCGCCGAGCACGTGCTGGGGCTGATGCTGGCGCTGTCGAAACGGATCGGCGAGACCGACCGTTTCATGCGCGCCCATCCCGATATCCCGCGCACCGCCTATATGGGCCACGATATCCTGGGGCGCACGGTGGGGATCGTCGGCCTGGGGAATGTCGGATCGCGGGTCGCGGAATTGTGCCGCGGCTTGTTCCGGATGCGGGTGCTGGCCTACGACCCGTACCTGACCGCCGAGCAGATCGCGGCGCGCGGCGCGGAGAAGGTCTCGCTGGATGAGCTGCTGGCGGAATCCCACTACGTGTCGGTGAACTGCCCGCGGTCGAAGGAGACGCTGAACATGATCGGCGCGCGCGAATACGCGCTGATGCGCCCCGAGGCGTATTTCATCACCACCGCGCGCGGCGGCATCCATGACGAGGCGGCGCTGGCCGAAGCGCTGACCGCGAAGCGCATCGCCGGCGCCGGGCTGGATGTCTGGGCCAAGGAGCCGCCGGAGCCGGATCACCCGCTGTTGCGCTTCGATAACGTGCTGGCGAGCCCGCACACGGCCGGCGTGACGCATGAATCCCGCCGCGAGATGGGGCGCTACGCAGCCGAGCAGATCATCGGGATCCTGGACGGCAAGCGGCCGCCGCGGCTCATCAATCCCGAGGTGTGGCCGGCGTATCGGGAGCGGTTCGCGCGGATCCGGGGGTTCGCGGCGGAGGGGTAGGGGCGGAGGGGTAGG
>JAKAZN010000547.1 GCA_021815835.1 Pseudomonadota bacterium | reverse complement strand
ATCCTGGTGCTGGCGGCGTTCAGCCTGCTGTTCTTCGCCATCAGCATCGTGAAGCTGGCGCAGCACCCCGGTCTGTTCACCACCAGCCTGGACGGCCCGGCGCAGCACTGACGCGGTTCGTCACGCCGCGGCGATGGCCCGTGCCCGCCAGCGTTGGCCCAGGACGCCCAGCGCCCAAACCACGTTCACCCCGAGCGCGACGCCCATCGCCGGAAACGATCCGACCCGCGGCGCGGCCAGATGCAGGGTCAGCAGCGCCAGCGCGAAGCCGGGCAGGGCACGCATCGCGCTCGCCATCAGCGCCGCCGTCGCCGCGCCCCCGAGCCGGGTCAGGGCCAGAAATCCCAGGCTCGAGAACGCGATCGGAAACACCGCGCCGATGCCGGTAAACGACGGCCCGAGGACCCGGCTCAGGCTCACCACGGTCGTGACCAGCCCCGCCACCAGCACGGCGCGCAGCGGCAGATCGAACCAGCGCCGCAGGCCGCGCGGCGCCCCGGCAGGCAGCGCCGCCCGTCCGCGCGTCATCGCCAGCGCGCCGCCCAACACCGCGATATTGAGCGCGAGCGCCCCCCAGGCGGTCCAGGGGATCGCCTGGATCGTCACCGCGGCCAGGATCCATGTCCCCAGCGCCGAGCCGAGCGCCCAGCCCCAGCGCACGCGCGGCGCGAGCCGGATCAGCACCAGCAGGAACAGCCAGGTTCCGGTATTGATCGCAAAACTCTCGAGCGCGCTGGCTGCGATGAAATCCCGCCCGTGCTGCAGCGCCAGCAGCACATAGGCCGGTCCCGCCGAGATCGGGAAACTCGCGATCAGGCCGCCCCAGAACGGCCCGGCCGCCTCCGCCGCGGCCAGCGCGCCCACCACCACGGTGGCGGTGAGGGCGGCTTTCAGCGCAAGCCCGGCCCAGAAGGAGGCGGCGATCATGGCGAGCATGGGAGCGGTCCGCGCTGCGGGGCGCCGGACAAGTCCGGGCGCCGCGATCCAGAAGGAAAATCGAGGGTGAAAACGCGGGGGAATCGCCCCGCGCCGGCGCCTAGGCCCGCGCGTCCGGCGGATCGCAGGGCCGGGTGCCCATCTCCGCCGGGACCGAGACCTCCAGCAGTTCGAAATTCTCCGACGCGCCGGTTTCGTTATGCGGCGTGCCGCCGGGGATGAACGCCGAATCCCCCGCGCGCAAGGTGACGGTGCGGTCGGCGAATTCCAGGGTGACCCAGCCGTTCAGGATATAGACGAACTGCCCGTCGCACAGATGGACGTGCCAGCCGGTGGGTTCCGTCATCCCGTCCCGCCCGGCGGTGACCTGGGCGCGGATCCGGCCCTGGCTGCCCTTCGTCACGCCGAGATCGCGATAGGTGAAGAAGGCGCGCCGTCCGGCCACCAGATCGGGCGCGGCGGCGGAGGAAATGGCGACGCATTGGCCGGTGGACGGAGCGGTCTGGGCGCGCGCTTCGGCAATGGCGGACATGGCTTGGGTTTCCTCCGGGATGGGTTTCTGGGGCCGCCGATCGCCGGCGGCCGGTCGGGTCGGTCAAGGTCAGTCGGCCGCCGCCGCCAATCCGCCGCGGGCGCGGACCGCTTCGGCGAAGGCCTCGAAGATGCGCCGCGACAGCGCATCGGTCTCGAAATCGTATTCCGGGTGCCACTGCACACCGACCGCGAATCCGGCCGCGTCGGCGACGCGCACCGCCTCGATCGTGCCGTCCGGCGCGACGCCCTCGGCCACCAGGCGCGGGGCCAGCCGGTCGATTCCCTGGTTGTGCAGCGAATTGACCGCGATCTCGGTGGTCCCCGCCAGCCGGTGCAGCCAGGTCCCGGCCACGACGCGGATCGCATGGGCCTTGCCGGTGCGCACCTTCGGGTTCGGTTGCATCGGCGTCGAGTGGTCGAACCGCCCGGGCAGGTCCTGCAAGCGCTGATGCAGGCTGCCGCCGAGGGCGACGTTCAGTTCCTGGAAGCCGCGGCAGATCGCCAGCACCGGCACGCCGCGCGCGACGGCGGCGCGGATCAGCGGCAGGGTGGCCGAGTCGCGGGCGGGGTCCTCGGGCGTGCCCTCGGGGTGCGGGGGGCCGCCATAGAGGCTGGGCTGCACGTTGGAGCGGCTGCCGGTCAGGATGATCCCGTCCAGCCGGTCGAGCAGGGTGTCCGTGTCCGCCGCCGTCGCGCTGGCCGGGATCAACACCGGCACGCCGCGCACCACCTGGTCGGTGGCGCGGACATAGGTGTCGGACGCGGCGTGGTTCGGCATTCCGAACACGCCGAACTGCTTGGTGCAGCAGCTGATGCCGATAAGGGGCTTCACGGTCTCCCCGGTCCCGATCGGTGAAATTCGCGTCCGGAGGCTATCGCCGGACTTTGCGTCAGCATGATGACGCGGTGCGGCATCATGCGCCCGGGCAAAACCGAATGGAAGGGTTGCGTGCAGGGCATCCACGCGATTGCATTTGGCATGGACGTACCGGCCGCCCGCCGCCGCCCCCTCTCCCGCTTGCCGGCTTCGGCCGCGAAGCGGACCACGGTTGGGGTGAGGGTCCCGGCGCGCCCATACCCCATGCGATCGCCCCCCATGCGATCGCCCGGGCGGCCAGGGCAAGGCGGAAGACGCGCCACCGGAGATGACAATT
>JAKAZN010000546.1 GCA_021815835.1 Pseudomonadota bacterium | reverse complement strand
CGGGAGCAGGATATTCCCGCCCTGCGCGGTACCCTGGCGGTGGATGGGGTGGTGCGCGACCAGGGGGTGGCGGCGGATCTGCTGGGCCATCCGCTGAACGGGCTGGCCTGGCTGGCGGCCTCGCCGGTGGCCGCCGCGTTCGGCGGGCTGCGGGCCGGGCAGGTGGTGCTGCTGGGCAGCGTGACGCCGCCGCTGTGGCTGGACGGGCCGGGCGAGGTGACGGTGACGTTTCCGCCGATGGGGGCGGTGACGCTGCGGCTGGTGTAGGGCGGGCGCGTCGCCCCGGCCGCCGGGGTCAGGCGGGGAAAGGCGGGATATGGCGAAGATGCGGACCTCGCTCACCGACCCGATCCGGATCGCCGAGCTGTCCGAGGGGCCGGGCCGCGGGCGCGTCGGCATCTGCTTCTGCCCCGGCAAACACGACGCGCACGCCATGAGCGGCCCGTGGGATCGCGATCTCGCGCTCGATCTCGATGCCATCCGCGACTGGGGCGCCGCGGCGGTTGTCACCCTGGTCGAGCAGCAGGAGTTGCGCCTGCTGCGGGTGGAGCGGCTGGGCGAGGAGGTGATCCGCCGCGACATGGCGTGGTTCCATCTTCCGATCGTGGATGTCTCGATCCCCGACGCGGCGTTCGAGCGCCGCTGGGAGACCGCGGGGGCGACGCTGCGATCCCTGTTGCGCGGCGGGGAGAATGTGCTGGTGCATTGCCGTGGCGGGCTGGGCCGGGCGGGCACCATCGCGGCGCGGCTGCTGGTCGAACTCGGCACCGAGCCGGCGGCGGCGATCCGGCAGGTGCGCGCGGCCCGGCCCGGCGCCATCGAGACGGCGGAGCAGGAGCATTACGTGCTGGGTTGCCGCCGGCGGGACGAGTGAGCACCGCGGGGAGCCATCATGGATTGGTTCGAGGCGCTGACGGGATTTCCCGAGACCGATTACGCGGCGACCCCCGCGCGCCTGGCCGTCGTGGACGGCCGGCTGACCTCGCGGGTCAACGGCGCGCGCTACGCGACCGGGATGCTGGAGCTGGTTTCCCTGCTTACGCTGCGCGAGCGGGCAGAGGCCGCGGGCGGTCCGACCGGCCGGCTGAGGACGCGTGTGGTGACCGGCGACGTGCGCCGTATGCACCGGGTCGCCGAAAACGCCGGGGCGCTGTTCCAGGTGGCCTCGCAATTCAACCTGCTGGAAATGGTATCCCCCGACGTGACGCCGGAAGACGGCGTGACCCGGTACCGGAACGACCACACGCAGGGGCCGGCCTGCGCCATCGCCGCCGGCGCGGCAACCATCTATCGCAACTATTTCGTTCCCGTTGCGGGAGGCGAGGGGCAGACCGCGCGCCGGCAACTCGATGGGCTGGCCGATCTCGGCGATGCGCTGAGCGCGGCGACGGGACATCCGGTGGATGCGCTCTGGACCATGCGCAACGGCTATGCGCTGGCGAAGCGGGACGGGCTCGCGGCGATCGGGCGCCATCTGGCGACGCTGTCGGCGGCGGAGACCGATCGGCTGCGCGGCTTGCTGCGCATCGGGCTGCACCAGGATGTCGAGGCGACCGAAGCGCCGGGGCCGGATCGCCCGCTGGTCTCGCAGGCGTTCTGTTCCGCCCTGCCGGTCGCCTACACGCGGCGGGCACCGGCGCAGTGGGAGCCGTTCGCTCGGCTGGTGCTGGAAGCGGCCTACGAGGCCACCTTGTGGGCCGGTGTGCTGAACGCGCGACGCGGTCGGTCGAAAATCGTGTTCCTGACCCTGCTCGGCGGCGGTGCGTTCGGCAACCCGGGCGCCTGGATCGATGCGGCGATTCGGCGGGCCCTGGCGCTGGCGGCGGGGTACGATCTCGAGGTTCGGCTGGTGAGCTATGGCCCGCCGTCCCGCGACCTGCTGGCGCTCGCCGGGGCGTTCGGCGGCGGCTGAGCCGGGGGCGCGCCTTGGCCCCCGGGGGATTGCTTGCATGGTGGGCCGGGGCCGATGCTGGCGCCCGGACGGACCGGAGGGAGCACCGCATGGGAATCGTGTTGCAGGAATCGCTGCGCGCCGCCTTCTACGCGCCGTTCTACGCGGCCCTCGCGCGCGACGCCTATCGCGCCGCCGGGGTGGAGGTCCGCTTCGCCTCCGCCCCCAGCCCGGCCGAGGCCGCGACCAGCCTGCTCGCCGGCGCCGCCGATGTGTGCTGGGGCGGGCCCATGCGGGTGATGGCGACCTATGCCACCGTCCCGGGCTGTGATCTGGTCTGCTTCGCCGAAGTGGTGACGCGCGATCCGTTCCTGCTGCTCGGGCGGGCGCCGCGGCCGGACTCGCCGCTCGCCGCGCTGCGCCACGCCCGGCTCGGCAGCGTCGCCGAGGTGCCCACGCCCTGGCTCTGCTTGCAGGAAGACCTGCGCCGCGCCGGCATCGACCCGGCGTCGGTCGCGCGTGTCGCGGACCGGTCGATGGCCGAGAACTGCGCCGCGCTGCGGGCCGGCGCGCTCGATGTGGTGCAGCTGTTCGAACCCTACGCCACCGAACTGCTCGCCGAGGGCGCCGCGCATCTGTGGTACGCCGCCGCCGATCGCGGGCCGACCTCCTACACCACGCTTTATGCCAGCCGCGCGGTGCTGGCGGCGCGGCGGGACGAACTGCGCGGCAT
>JAKAZN010000545.1 GCA_021815835.1 Pseudomonadota bacterium | reverse complement strand
CCGCGGCCTCGATCCGGACCATGCCGGCGTGCACGCCTGGCTGGCCCATTGGCACCTGTTCGCGGTCGGCCAGGGCTGGGCCGAACATCCGGCGGCGGCGGGCCGGGCGGTGCGCGCCCATGCGGAGGCGGCGGTCGCGCTCGATCCCGAGGATGCGCGGGCGCTGAGCATCGCCGCCCATGTGCGCGGCTTCGTCGATCGCGATCCGGCTGCGGCGGAGCCGTTGCACGCGCAGGCGATGGCGGCCAATCCGAACCTGCCCCTCGGTTGGTCGCTGTCGGGGCTGAACCAGGCCTATCTTGGCCATCACGCCGAAGCCGCCCGTCGCGCGGCGACGGCGATGCGGCTCTCGCCGCAGGATCCGCTGCGCTACTTCTTCGATATTGCGCTGGCGGTGCCGCTTTTCCTGAGTGGCGACGACACGGCGTCGATCCGCATCGGCCGGGAATCGATCGCGGCGTCGCCGGGGTTTTCCTCCGCCTACAAAACGCAACTGGCCGCGCTGGGCCAGCTCGGCCGGCGGGAGGAGGCGGCGGATATCCGTACGCGGCTGTTGGCGCTGGAGCCGGGGTTCACGGTGGCCGAGGCGCTGGAGCGCTCGCCGATCCACGACCCGGCCGGGCGGGCGCGCTACGCGGAGGGGCTGCGGTTGGGCGGGCTGGAATGACTGCGCCAGCGGGTTGGCGTTCATGTCCTGCTGACCCCTGCTGCTCTCCGCCGCGAAGGTTGGGGATCAGCAGGCCCGTCAAAATATCGGGCTAGCGCCCAGGGCCGCCGATTTCCGCGGCGGGGGCTTTGGCCACGACGACCATCGCCGGTCGGAGCAGGCGTCCGTGCAGCGTCCAGGCGGGGGTCCAGGCTTGCATCACCGTGCCGGGGGGATGGGTGGGGGTTTCCTGCTCGCCCATCGCCTGGTGGAAATTGGGGTCGAAGGCCTGGCCGGTCGGATCGTCGCGGCGGACGCCGTTGCGTTCCAGCGCGGCCACGAAGCCGCGTTCCATGCCTTCGATCCCTTCCCGCAGCTTGGTGAGCAGCGCCGGGGCGCCGGGTTCGGAGGCGGGCAGGCTGTCGAGGCCGCGGCGGAGATTTTCCGCGGATTCCGCCATGTCGGCGGCGAATTTCTGCACCGCGTATTGGCGGGCTTCGTCCACCTCGCGCCGGGCGCGGGCGCGGATATTGGCCATTTCGGCCTCGGCGCGCATCCAGCGGTCCTTGAAATCGGCGGCTTCCGCTTCGAGCGTGGCGATGCGCGCGGTGGCGGCTTCCATCAGCGCCTCCGGCGTCGCGGGCACGGCGGCTTGGTCGGGCGGCGCGGTGGCGGCGTCCGGGGTCGGTGCGGTTTCGGTCATCATGGGGCGATCAGTTAGGGCGGCGGGAGCGTGCGGACAAGCGGTGTCGGTGCGGTTTCGGTGCGGCAGGTCAGCCCAGCGTCCCTCCCGCGCGCAGCGCCGCGATGTCCGCCTCGGTGAAGCCCGCCTCGCGCAGGACGGCCGCCGTGTCCTGGCCGACCGCGGGCGCGCGGCGTGGGGCGCGCTGGGCGTGGCCTTCGACGTGAAACGGCGCCGCGACCGTCAGCCCGGCGCCGTCGGCGAACGGGACCAGGGCGCCGGCGGCGCGCATCTGCGCGTCGTCGGTCACCTCGTCGACCGTGCCGACGATGCCGAAGGTCACCCCGGCATGGTCCAGGATGGTCCGCCATTCCGCCAGCGGGCGCTCGGCGAACACCGCGTCGAGCACGCCCACGAGCGCGGCGGCGTTGCGCTTGCGCGCCGCGTCGGTGGCGAAGCGCGGGTCGTGGACCAGATCCTCTCGCCCGATCGCGGCGAGGAAGCCGCGCAACTGCCGCTGCTCGTTGAACAGCGCCATGATGAACCAGCGGCCATCGCCGGCGCGGTAATGGTTGGCGAGCGCGTTGGGAGCCTGCTCGCGCGTGGGACGCAGCGGGACGTGCTCGCCGAACAGCCTGGTCTGCACGGCGCAGCCATTGGCCCAGAGACCGTTTTGCAACAGCGACGACTGCACCAACCCGCCTTGCCCGGTCTTCTCGCGCTGATAGAGCGCGGTGACGATCGCGGCGTAGAGCGCGGTGGCGGAGGGATGATCGCCCATGCCCGGCATGGAGCGGGACGGCGTGGTGTCGGCATCGGCGCGCACCATGTCCATGAGCCCGGTGCGCGCCCAGTAGGCGGTGGAGTCGAAGCCGGTCTTCGCGGCTTCCGCGCCGGCCTCGCCATAGGCGGTGAACGAGGCGTAGATCAGCCGCGGGTTCAACGCCCGCAGATCGGCCGCGGCGAGTTTCAGGCGCGCGCGCACCGGCAGCGGAAAATTGGTGACGAAGACATCCGCCGTGGCGACCAGGCGGTGCAGCACGGCCTGGCCCTCGGCATGCTTCAGATCGAGCGCCAGGCTGCGTTTGTTGCGCGAGGTGAGCTGCCAGTAATAGTCCACCGCGCGGCCCGGGATCGGGGTTGAGGCGCGCCAGGGATCGCCCGCGCCGGGGGGTTCGATCTTGATCACGTCGGCGCCGAAATCGGACAGGATGGTGGCCGCGGCGGGGCCGGCGATCCAGCTCGCGCAGTCGATGACCTTCAGGCCGGCAAACAGGCTCTCGGTAATGGGAAGTTT
>JAKAZN010000544.1 GCA_021815835.1 Pseudomonadota bacterium | reverse complement strand
GGCGTTCCGCCCGTCCCCCTTCACATGCCGGGCGAACAGATCGAACAGCCGCCGCGCGACCGGCCCCACCGTGCCGTCGCCCACCGGCGCGCCGTCGATCGCCGTGATCGGCTTCACGAAACTGGTGGCACTCGTCAGGAACGCCTCGCGCGCCGCGCGCAGCTCCGCCACGTCGAAGCCGCGCTCGTCCAAGCCGATCCCCGCCTCGGCCAACAGCGCGATCAGCGCGCCGCGCGTGCAGCCGGGCAGGATCGCGTGATCCAGCGCGCGGGTGCGCAGCATGCCGGCGGCATCGACGATCCAGAAATTGGTCGCCGCGCCCTCCGTCACCCGCCCCGCCGCATCGACCAGGATCGCCTCCGTCGCCCCCGCCTCCCGCGCCGCCTGGCGGGCGAGGACGTTCGGCGTCAGCGCCACGGTCTTGATATCGCAGCGTGCCCAGCGCTGATCGGGGTAGGTGATCGCGCGCCCGGTCCAGGTGGCGGGATCGGTCGGGTAGGGCGGAATGCGCCGCGCCGTCACCACCAGCGCCGGCGGCACCGCGGGATGGGGAAAGGCGTGATCCCGCCGCGCCACGCCGCGGGTGATCTGCATATACAGCAACCCCTCCCGCACCCGGTTGCGCCGCGCGACCTCGGCCAGCACGCGCAGCAGCGCCGCGCGGCCCATCGGCGCGGGCAGGCGAAGCTCGCGCAAGGAGCGGTCCAGCCGGTCCAGATGGCGGTCCGCATCGACGAAGCGGCCGTCGTAGAGATGCACGACCTCGTAGATGCCGTCGGCGAACTGGTAGCCGCGATCCTCGATGTTCACCGCCGCCTGGCGCTGCGGCACGTAGAATCCGTTGACGTACGCGATACGGCTCATGGGGCGATACGACTCATGGCGCGATACGACTCATGGGGCGATGCGATTCATGGGGCGGCTCCGGCGGCGGAAGCGGTCAGGAATGCGGCGGCATCAGCCGCTTGTCCACCTCCAGGCGGAGCTCGTCGATCATCGTCGCGCTGACCGGATCGATCGCCTCGATCGCGGTCAGTACGCTCTGCAACGTGTCGCGCAGGCCGCGCAGGAACCCGTGCTCCACCGCGGTCGCGGCGGTGGCGAGCTGCTCCGCCGGCCCGGCATGGCCGCGCGCATGCAGCGTCTCGGCCAGTTTCGCCGCCTTCTCGCGTGCATCGTCCGTCATGGCCGCCTCCCTCCGCGTCGCGCCGCGTCGGGAGGTTGCCCCGCGCCTAGTGCGACATCAAAACCGGCACCGTCATATGCCGCAGCAGCGAGCGCGTCACCCCGCCCAGCACCCGCTCACGCATCGGCGAGTGCCCGTAGCCACCCATCACCAGCAGATCGGCGCCGATATCGCAGGTATAGGACAGCAGCGCGTCCGCGTCCGGAATATCCTCGGTCACGCTCCGCTGCGCGGTGGCGTGGATGCCGTGGCGTTCCAGATGCCGCGCCAGTTCGGCGGCCGGCGGCTCCGCCCCGACGGGCGCGTGGCGGCCATCGACGATCGTCAGCGCGGTCACCTGCTTCGCGCCGGCCAGCAGCGGCATCGCGTCATGCACGGCGCGGGCGGATTCGCGCGTCTCGGTCCAGGCGATCAGCACGTTCTGGCCCACCGTGTCGAAGCGGCCGGCATAGGGCACCAGCAGCAGCGGGCGTCCGGCCTGCAGCAGGACCTGCTCGATCAGCTCCGCCATGCGGCCCGATTTCGGGCTTTCCGGGTCGGGTTGGCGGAACACCACCAGATCGGCGTGATGGGCGAGGCGCAGCAGCGCCGTGGGCGGATCGGCATCCCCGCCGATCCACTGGCCCTCCACCCCGGCAGCCGCCAGCGCGGCGCGGAATCCGGCCTCGCTTTCCCCGGCCGCAAGGCCCGGCTGTTCGGTTTCCCGGTCGGTCAGCATCGCCTCGCCATAGCCCACCAGTTCCAGCGCGGGGCGCGGCGTCTCCAGCAGATCGAGCGGGCTGAACCCCACCAGGCGCGCGCCATGGGCGCTAGCGAGGCGGAGTGCCACGGCAAAGCGTTGGTCGGCGTCGGCGGGGCTGTCCAGAACCACCAGGATGTCGCGGAATTTCATATCATTCCTCCATGGGCGGGGCTCGGTGATCGCAGGCCGGGCGCCCTTGCATGGGCGGAACGTGGCGACGGCCGGGCGGGGCGGCATTGACGCAGATCAAGCGCGGCCCCGGGGACAATCGGGGGAACGCGCGCCTACCCCTCTCCCGCCGGCGGGAGCGGTGACGATGCGATTGCCCCCGTGCCGCCCCCGTGCCGCCGCCGGGGTTGCCGCCGGGGTTGATCCAGATCAAGGCAGCCCCTCCCCGCCCGGGCGAGGCTCCCCGCCATGGACCTCTCCGACCTGCTCGCCAAATACGACCAGCGCGTGCCGCGCTACACCAGCTATCCGACCGCGCCGCATTTCTCCCCAGCGGTCGACGGCGCGGCCTATGCGGGTTGGCTCGCCGCGCTGGCGGACGGCACGCCGCTGTCGCTTTATCTGCATGTCCCGTTCTGCGCCGAGCTCTGCTGGTTCTGCGGCTGCCACACCACCGCGACCCGGCGCGCCGAGCCGATGGCGAGCTACGCGCGCACCCTGCTGAGCGAGATCGACCTGCTCGCGGACGCGATCGGC
>JAKAZN010000543.1 GCA_021815835.1 Pseudomonadota bacterium | reverse complement strand
GGGCTGATGGGCGACCTGGCCAAGGGCATCAAATCCTTCAAGGCGGTGATGGCCGAGGATGACGGGAAGGGCGCCAAGACGGGCGCCGCTCCGCCGGCCCTGGACGAAGTCGCCCCGGCGCCGGCCCCGGCGCCGGCCTCGGAGGCGGCAAGGGCGCCCGCCGAGGCGCGCGAACCCGCCATGGCCGATCACGCGGCCTGAACCGCCAAGGACCGGCCCTCCGCCGGTCCATCTCTCCCGCGCGCGGGAGAGACGGACCCAGCGGCGCTCACGCCTTGCGGCATCCGTTCCCGATTGACACCCCAACCCGCGGCCCGCTACCGCCCAGGGCGCCAGGATTCCCCGCCGCGGAGGCCCCGATGACCGATCCGGACCAACTCGCCGAGATCAAGCTCTATTCCGACTACAAAAGCCCCTACGCCTTCCTCGCCTTCGACCCCGTGATGGCGCTGGCGGAAAAATTCCGGGTGCGGATCACCTGGAAACCGTTCCAGTTACGGATCAAAGGCAAGGGCCAGCGCAGCGTCTATTCGGAATACAAGGTCCGGTATTCGTACATGGACGCGCGCCGCTGGGCCAATCTGCGCGGCGGCATCGTGCTGCGCGGCCCGCTGAAAATCTACGACACCACGCCGGCGCTGATCGGCAGCCTGTTCGCGCGCGACCACGGCAAGCTGATCGAGTACAGCCGCATCGTCTATACCGGATTTTTCCGCCGCGAGATCGAGATCGACCAGCCGGACGCGGTGGCGGGCGTGCTCGCGGGGCTGGGCCTCGATACGGCGGCCTTCGCCGATTATCTCGCCGGTCCGGGGGCGGCGGAATACGAAGCGATCCAGGAAGAATCGTCGCAGGATCAGATTTTCGGCGTGCCGATCATGGTCTTCGAGAAGGAGCCGTTCTGGGGCTACGACCGGCTCGGCCTGCTGGAGATGCGCCTGCGCGAGAAGGGGCTGGAACGCGCCGCCGCGTCCGCCTGATCGACCGGCGCCCGCCCGGCACGCAAGACTGACGAGGGAGCCTCCATGCCGCCCGGACCGCCCATGCTCACCGGCTATCGCGTGCTGGATATGACCCAGTTCGTCGCCGGCCCCACCTGCACCCGCCTGCTCGCCGAACTCGGCGCCGAGGTCATCAAGGTTGAACTCGCCCCTGGCGGCGATCGCGGACGCAATTCCGGCGACAAGCCGCGCGGCCCAGCGGCGCGGGAATCGTCCGCCAGCACCTATTTCTTCCAGCACAACCATTCGAAAAAGAGTGTCGCCATCGACATCAAGCACCCGCGCGGGCGTGCGCTGGTGCTGGCGCTGGCGGCGCAATCGGACGTGGTGGTGGAGAATTTCGCCCCCGGCGTGATGGCGCGCGCGGGCTTCGGCTATGAGGCGCTGCGCGCGGTCAATCCGGCGGTGATCCTGTGCTCCATTTCGCTCGCGGGACAGACCGGACCGCTCAGCGGTAAGCCGGGCTTCGACTACATGGGTGCCGCCTATGCCGGGATCACGGCGGCCATCGGTGAGCCCGATCGCGCGCCGGCGCAGCTCACGATGGCGATCGGCGACAGCGCGACGGGCGTGACCGCCGCCATGGCCATCGCGGTGGCGCTACTGCATCGGGAACGGACCGGCGAGGGTCAGCATATCGACTGCTCGCTGCTGGATACCTATTTCAACATGCACGAGGTCAACGTTCCGAAAACCGCGCTGCGCGGCGCCGGGTTCGCGCCCGGGCGGATGGGATCGCTGCATCCGGATGGCGGCCCGACCGGGGTGTTCCGCTATCGCGACGGCTCCGCGATCGCGATCATGGTGATGCCGCATCAATGGCGCGCGATGACGGCGGCGATGGGCCGGCTGGATCTGCGGGACGATCCGCGCTTCGCCACCCCCCGCGCGCGGCGCGACAACAACAGGGCGTTGGCGGAGATCATCGAGACCTGGCTTGCGGGGTTCCCGTCGCGCGAGGCGGCGATCGCGGCGCTGGAAGCCGAGCGGGTCCCTTGTGCCCCGGTGCTGACCCTGCCCGAGGCGATGGCCCATCCGCATCTGCGCGCGCGCGGCACCGTCCGGCGGGTGGAGGACAAGTCGCTGGGCGCGTTCGATATCCCTGGCCTGGCGGCGAAATTCTCCGCCTGGCCGGCGCCCGAATCGCTGCGCGCGCCATTGCTGGGGGAGGACAACGCGGCGGTACTGGGTGACCTGCTGGGGATGAATGCGGCGGAGATCGCGGCGCTGCACGCCGAGAAGGTGCTGGTCCGGGATGGGGCGGCGGTTCCGGCGGACGGGGAGGGGAGCGAGCCGTCATAGAATCGGGTGCGCCGCCGCCGCCCTGTCCCCGGACTCGTTTCACCCCCCGGTGAACCGCGGCACCCGCTTCTCCTTGAACGCGGCCACGCCCTCGTGGTGGTCCGCCGTCTCGTGCAACTGCGGCTGGACCAGGGCCTCGTAATCCAGGAACTCGTCGAGGCTCGGGCCCACCGCCCGGTCGAACATCCGCTTCGCCAGCCCCATCGCGAAGGTCGGCCCGGCGGCATACTCCGCCGCGAGCGACGCGGCCCGCGCGGCCAGCGCGTCGGCCGGAACGACTTCCTCCACCAGGCCCAGGCGCAGCGCCTCCTCCGCGCCCACCACCCGGCCCGA
>JAKAZN010000542.1 GCA_021815835.1 Pseudomonadota bacterium | reverse complement strand
CGCCTCGGTCAGGACCACATGCGCCAGCGCCGCCCCCAGCGCCGGATTGCACTCGGCACGACGGGCGCGGGCGGCGAGGCGGGCGGCGCGCTTGGCCGCGATCAGGTCGGGGTCAGGCTCGGTGCTCATGGCGGGGAAGGGAGGGGAAAGTGCGGGGCCACCCTGGCCGTTGGCGTATGCATCCTCCCAGAGCCTGCTTGTGCAGGTGGGCGCCGGGTACCGAGACCACGATCCCGACAGAGCCAGCTCCCAGGGAGATGCTTACTGGCCCCGGGGATGCTGTACCTGACGCACCGGGCAGCTCCGCCAGGGTAACGTAGGGGGGAGGGGGGCCGCTGCCAAGGGGCGGGCGGCGGATGGGGCCATCCAGGCTCGGAGTCTCCGGACAGGAAGACGGATCGACGCCCGCCTCGGCCATGACGGGAACGGCGGGAGAGGTGACGGCGCTCGGTCCCGATCGCGTCGCGGACGGACGGCAACCCGTTGACTCCCGCCCCACCCCGGCTATAACCCCCCGCTTCCGGCCCGGGCGCGATGCGCCGCGGGCGCTGAGGCTTGGCAGGAATTGATCGACGATGTTCGCAGTGATCCGCACCGGCGGAAAACAGTATCGCGTCACCCCCAACGCGGTCCTGAAGGTCGAGAAGCTGGAAGCCGAGCCTGGCGCCACCGTGACCTTCACCGACGTGCTCGCGGTGGGCGATAACGGCAGCCTGACCCTCGGCGCGCCGGTCGTGGCCGGCGCCTCGGTCACCGCGACCGTGATCGCGCAGGATCGGCTCGACACGGTCATCATCTTCAAGAAGCGCCGGCGGCAGAACAGCCGGCGGCGCAACGGCCATCGCCAGCACGTGACCGTGCTGCGGGTGGCCGGCATCAACGGCGCCGCGGGCGCGGGAGCGGTCTGAAATGGCACACAAGAAAGCCGGCGGTTCCTCGCGCAACGGGCGCGACACCGAAGGTCGGCGCCTCGGTCTGAAGAAGTCGGGCGGCCAGGCGGTCATCGCCGGCAACATCATCATCCGCCAGCGCGGCACGCGCTGGAAGCCGGGCCAGAATGTCGGCCTCGGCCGCGATCACACCATCTTCGCGCTGGTCGATGGCAAGGTGGAGTTCAAGCGCAAGGCCGAAGGACGGGTGCATGTCTCCGTCGTGCCGACCCCGACTCCGTTGGCGGCGCTCGCCGCCGAGTAGCATTCGCGCCGTCCTGGGCCGCGTGAGAACACGGGGGTCGGCGCCAGCCGGCCCCCGTTCGTTTTGGACCCCACGCCCATGAAATTCCTCGATCAGGCGAAAATCTACCTCCGCTCCGGCGATGGCGGCGACGGCGTCGTGGGGTTCCGGCGCGAGAAATACATCGAGTTCGGCGGCCCCGATGGCGGCGATGGCGGCAAGGGCGGGGATATCGTGCTGCTCGCGGTCGAGAATCTGAACACCCTCATCGATTTTCGCTACTCCCAGCATTTCCGGGCGAAGAAGGGCGGCAACGGCGCCGGATCGGATCGCACCGGCGCCGGCGCGCCCGACCTCGTGGTGAAGGTCCCGGTCGGCACCCAGATCCTGGACGCGGACCGGGAAACCCCGCTTGCCGACCTCACCCGTCCCGGCCAGCGCATCCTGCTGCTTCCCGGCGGCGATGGCGGGTTCGGCAACGCGCACTACAAGTCCTCCACCAATCGCGCGCCGCGCCGCGCCGACAAGGGCTGGCCGGGCCAGGAGCGCTGGGTGTGGCTGCGGCTGAAACTGATCGCCGATGCCGGCCTGGTCGGCCTGCCGAACGCGGGCAAATCCACCTTCCTCGCGCGCAGCTCGGCGGCGCGGCCGAAGATCGCGGATTATCCGTTCACCACCCTGCATCCGCAGCTCGGTGTCGTGCGCCTGTCGGCGACCGAGGAATTCGTGCTCGCCGACATCCCCGGGCTGATCGAGGGCGCGCATGAGGGCGCGGGGCTGGGCGACCGCTTCCTGGGTCATGTCGAACGCTGCGCGGTGCTGATCCACCTGATCGACGGCGCGGCGGGCGACGTGGTGCAGGCCTGGCGGATGATCCGCGCCGAACTCGGCGCCTATGGTGGCGGCCTGGCCGACAAGCCGGAGCTGATCGCGCTCAACAAGACGGACGCGATGACGCCGCGCGAGGCTTCGGCGCGGCGCGCGGCGCTGGCGCGGGCCTCGGGCCGGCCCGTGGCGCTGATCTCGGCCGTGAGCGGGGAGGGCGTGCCCGAATTGCTGCGCGCCACCGCGGACGCGATCGTGGCTTCGCGGCGGGACCGCGCGGCGTGAGCGGCCTGCCCCGGTCCAATTTGCCCACGCTCGCGGCGGCCCGGCGGCTGGTGGTGAAGATCGGCAGTGCGCTGCTGGTCGATCCGGCGCGCGGCGCCCCGCGCGAGGCCTGGCTTGCGGGCGTGGCGGCCGATCTTGCCGCGCTACGGGCGCGCGGGACCGAGGTGATCGTGGTCTCCTCCGGCGCCATCGCGCTGGCCCGCCGCGTGCTCGGGCTGACCCGGACGCGGCTGCGGCTGGAGGAGAAGCAGGCGGCGGCGGCGGTGGGTCAGATCCGGCTGGCCCAGGCCTGGGCCGGCGCGCTCGCGGGCGTGGGGCTGACCGCGGCGCAGCTGCTGCTGACCCTGGAGGACAC
>JAKAZN010000541.1 GCA_021815835.1 Pseudomonadota bacterium | reverse complement strand
GTTTCTCTGGTCGGCACGGCTGGAATCGGTGGTCGTGTTCCACCGCGCGCCGCGGCGAGGGTCGTGACGCGCGCTCGGAGGCGCGCGGCTCAGGCGCCGCCGCGCCGCAGCAGGAACAGCGCCTGCTCGCCGAACAGATTGGCCATGCGCGGAAACCGCCGCCAGGGCGCGCGCCGCCCGGCCTCGTCGGCCGCCAGCCAGCGTTCCACCGCGTAGCCTTCCCGCGCGCACAGGTCGAAGAAATCCCGGATCGTGCAGGGGTGGATGTTCGGTGTCTCGTACCACATCCGGTCCCAGGTCGGCGTCATCGGCATCCGCCCCGAGCGCAGCAACTGCCAGCGCAGCAGCCAATGGCCGAAATTGGGAAAACTCACGATCGCGCGCGCGCCGATGCGCAGCATCTGGCGCAGCACCTCGCGCGGGCGCTCCACCGCCTGCAGGGTGCGCGAGAGCACGACGTAGTCGAACGCATCGTCGGGATAGTGTTGCAGGTCGGTATCGGCATCGCCGTGCATCACCGGCAGGCCGTGCGCGACGGCGCGCGTCGCCTCGGCCATGTCGATTTCGATCCCGCGCGCGTCGCAGCCCTTGGTGGTGAACAGCTCGTCGATCAGGGTGCCGTCGCCGCAGCCGATATCCAGCACGCGCGCCCCGGGCGCGATCATCTCGGCGATCAGGCGCAGATCGACGCGCAGGTTCTTGGCGACGAAGCGGACCGGATCGTGCGGGCTCATAGCTTGGCGTGCACCGCGCAGCCCGCGAGGAACCCGGCCAGGGTGCGATGGAAATCCGGCTCGTCCAGCAGGAAGGCGTCGTGGCCCTTGTCCGAGGGGATCTCGACGAAGCTCACATTTGCCCCGGCGCGATTGAGCGAGCGCGCGATGGAGCGGCTCTCGGCGGTGGGAAACAGCCAGTCCGAGGTGAAGGAGACCAGCAGGAACCGGGTCGGGCTGCCGCGGAACGCGGTGGCCAGATCGCCGCCGTGATCGGCCGCGAGGTCGAAATAATCCATCGCCCGCGTGATGGTCAGGTAGGCATTGGCGTCGAAGCGGCGGACGAAAGTGCTGCCCTGGTGCTGGAGATAACTTTCAACCTCGAACATGTCGCCGAACAACGAGATCGCCTCGCCGGCGGTCTTCGGCGCGCCCTGCAGCCGGCGGCCGAATTTGCGCGCCAGCGCCTGTTCCGACAGGTAGGTGATGTGGGCGCACATGCGCGCCACCGCGAGACCGCGGGCCGGGATCGTGCCGGCTGCCCAGTAGCGCCCGCCATGCCACTCGGGATCGGCGAAGATCGCCTGGCGGCCGACCTCGTGAAACGCGATGTTCTGCGCGGAATGGTAGGCGGCGGAGGCGATCGGCAGCGCGGCGAAGACGGCGTCCGGATAATCCGCCGCCCATTGCAGCACCTGCATCCCGCCCATCGAGCCGCCGATCACCGCGAACAGCCGGGCGATGCCCAGATGCTCGATCAGCCGCTTCTGCGCGCGCACCATGTCGCGGATGGTCACCGGCGGGAACTCGATCCCCCACGGCGTATCCAGCCCCGGGCGGAGGCTGCGCGGCCCGGTGGAGCCCATGCAGCCGCCCAGCACGTTGGCGCAGATCACGAAGAACCGATCGGTATCGAGCGGCAGTCCCGGACCCACGATCGCGTCCCACCAGCCGGGCTTGCCGGTGATCGGGTGCGTCTCGGCGACGTATTGATCGCCGGTGAGCGCATGGCAGACCAGCACCGCATTGCTGCGCGCGGCGTTCAGGGTGCCGTAGGTGCGGTAGGCGACCGTGATCTCCGCCAGCGCGACGCCGCATTCCAGCGCGAGGCCGTCGGTGAAGACGACATGCTGGTGCGGCAGGTCCTGAAGGGGCGGGGTCTGGTCCATGGCAGCGCGCACTTAGGCGCAGGACCGGCCGGGCCGCAACCGGTGGGTTGGCCCCAGGGGCGGGTTCGGCTATCTGTTCCGCCCCGCTTGCGCCACCGCACGCGGGACGCACGCGCGCGCAGGGTTCATGTCCTCTCCCGCCTCCCTGATCGAAACCACCTCCCCGCGCGCCGACGCGGCGGAGGCCCCGGCGAGCCCGGATCGATGGCCGCCCGATCTCGCGCGGCTGCGCGCCGAGCTCGACCGGCTGGATGACGCGCTGCACGACCTGCTGATGCGCCGCGCCGGGATCATCGCCGCCGTCGCGGCGACCAAGCCGCCCGGCACCAGCGGCCTGCGCCCGGGGCGGGAGGCGGCGATGATCCGCCGCCTGCTCGCGCGCCATGACGGGGTGCTGCCGCCGCAGGGGATCGTGCGGATCTGGCGCGAATTGCTCGCCGCCACCACGACGATGCAGGGACCCTTCGTCATTGCCGTCTGCGATCCCAGCCCCGGCGCCGGTTTCGTGCAGGCCGCGCGCGAGCAGTTCGGCGCGCTGACGCCGCTGCGGACCTATGGCTCGGCGGCGCAGGCGCTGGCCGACCTCACCGCCGGGCGCGCCGCGGTCGCGGTGCTGCCGCTGCCGTCGGACTCCGAATCCCCGCGCGACGCCTGGTGGACCGCGCTCATGCGCCGCGACCCGGCCCGCCTCCATATCGTCGGCCGCTTGCCGTTCTGGACCCGCCGCGCGGAGGGCGCGCCGGACGCGCGCGCCTTC
>JAKAZN010000540.1 GCA_021815835.1 Pseudomonadota bacterium | reverse complement strand
GCCGTGCGATCCAGGCGGCGACTAGCGCGAAGGCCCCCGACAGGCGCAGATTCGCCACCACGATCATCATGCCCAGCAGCAGGGTCAGGGTGTCGATATCGATCGCCTTGTAGGCCGCCGGCAGCGCGATCGCGCCGGAGGCCACCATCAGGCTGGCCCCGACCAGCGCGATGCCGGCACGGTCGATGGCAAGCCCGGGGATGCGCCCGATCGCCAGCGCCAGGTAGCTGGCGGTGAAGATCCCCGCCGCCGCCACCACTCGCGCCTCGGCGCCGTCGCCGGACAACAGCCACGGCGCCAGCGCCGCCCCGGCGGCAAGCAGGATCAGCATGCCGAGCAGGATCAGGCTGGCCCAGTGCGCCAGCGGGCGGGACGGGGCGGCCATTCAGGCGTTCGGCCACAGGCCCGGGGTGGCGAGCTCGATCGAGTGCCCGTCCGGGTCGCGGAAATAGAGCGACCGCCCGCCGCGCGGCCAGGTGACCCGGCTTTCCACCGCGATCCCGCGCGCGGCCAGGTGCCGCTCCCACGCCGGGAGTTCGGCCCATGGCACGCCGAGGCAGAGATGCAGCGCGCCAGTCCCGCCATGCGGCGGGATGAACGCGCCGCCCGGGGCCGGTGCCGGCTGACCGGTCGCGCCGCGCGCGAACAGCAGCAGCACCGCGCCGCCGGGCAGGCCCAGGGCGATCATGCGCGGGTCCTGGAAGAACGTCTCGAGCCCGAACAAGTCACGGTAGAACGCCGCCGACGCCGCCGGATCGGCGACGTAGAGCGCGGTCTCCATCACGCCGGACAGGCGCGGGGTGGTCATGAGGCAGGATCCCGGAACCAGGACCCGGGCAGCCTGCCTCGCCGGGGCGCGCCTGTCAGCTGTTCGGCCCGCGCTCCATCGAGACCGGCTGCCAGCGCCGCAGGCTTGACCCCGCCAGCACCGAGGGATTGACGCAGCTCATCGGCCACTTGCCCGACAGCACCAGCGCTAGCTCCCGCCCGACATGGCGCTTGCGCGCCGGATCGAAGCGGGCCGAGGCCGAGGCGTTGTGCGGGCTCAGGGTGACGTTGCTCATGCCCAGGATCGGGTTGTTGTTGCCCGGCGGCTCGGTCTCGAGCACGTCGAGCGCGGCATGCGCGATCCAGCCCTCCTGCAACGCCTTGATGAGGCCGGCTTCCTGCACCGTCGGCCCGCGCCCGGTGTTGATGAAGATGGCGGTCCTCTTCATCTGCCGGAAATGCTTCTCGGTCAGCATCCCCTCCGCCTCGGGCGTGGCCGGCGCGTGCATGGAGATGAAGTCGGACTGCGCCAGCACCTCCTCCAGCGTGGCCGGCACCACGCCGTAGTCGGGCATGACCAGCTCCTCGATGAACGGATCGTAGGCCATCATGCGCAGCCCGAACGGGCGGGCCCGCCTTGCGACGGCGCGGGCGACGTGGCCGAAGGCGATGAAGCCCAGGGTCTGCCCCATCAGCCGCGGGATTTGCAGCAGCGCCGGCCGGCCCTCGCGCCAGCGGCCCTCGCGCACCATGCGGTCCTGCTCGATCACGCGGCGGAACCCGGCCAGCAGCAGGGCCATGGCGTGATCGGCCACTTCCTCGATGAAAGTGTCGGGGCAGTTGGTCACCGGCATCCCGCGCGCGGTGGCGGCGGCCACATCGACGCTGTCCACGCCGACCGACCCCAGCACGATGGCGCGGCATTTTGCCGGCAGGGCGTCGATGATCGCCTTGGTGATGCGGATGCCCTTGGCATAGATCGCGTCGGCCTCGCGCGCGGCGGCGATGAAGCCGGCCTCGTCGGTCGGCCCCTCGACGATCTCGGCGTCGATGCCGGCCAGCGGTTCCATCTCAAAGTCGTAGCCGCCGCCGGCGACGGTGAAGCTCGCCCCGGCGGGGGTGACGATCCTGTACTTGGCCATGTCGTTCCTTCCTTGCCTCTAGCCCTGCGGCGGGCGCGCGCGCACCGCCTTCTCGTTCACCTCGACGCCCCAGCCCGGCTTCATGTTGAGCACGTATTCGCCGTGCTCGATCAGCGGCGCCGAATCGTAGAAGTCGTCGCGCCAGGGGGCGCTGTCGAGGTCGATCTCCATGATGCGGAAATTCGGCACCGTGGCCGAGAACTGCGCGCTGATGGCGCTGCACAGATGGCCGTAGAAATTATGCGGCGCCACGTTGGTCTCGTACACATCCGCCATCGCCGCTACTTTCAGCGATTCCGCGAGCCCGTTCCAGATCACATCGACGATCGCCACATCCATCGCGTAGTTCTCGAAATACGGGCGGAACTCGCGCCGCGCGTGCAACGTCTCGCAGGAGGCGATGGGGCAGGGGGCATCGCGGCGGATCAGCGCCAGCGACGGCGCGTCATGGGTGTCGATCTCCAGCCAGGTCAGGTGCGCCGGCGCCACCGCCTCGGCGACGCGGCGGAAGCCCTCGGTCTTGAAGTGGAAATTCACGTCCAGCATCATTCCCATCTCGGGCCCGACGGCGGCGCGGATGGTGGTCAGCTGCTTGGCGAGCCCGGCGAGCAGGCGGTTGTCCCAGTTGAGCTCCGGCCAGCCCGGGGTGCGCCCGAAGCCCGGGGTGAAGCTCACCGGGCCGCTCGCGCCCATCGGCAGGATGTTGGTCTTCAGCGCCCGGAAGCCGCGC
>JAKAZN010000539.1 GCA_021815835.1 Pseudomonadota bacterium | reverse complement strand
TCCATGCGCGCCTCGACATGGGTCATCGGGTGACCGCCGATGGAGCCGACATGGACGTAGCCCAGATGGGTGAGGTCCATCAGGTTATCGACCATCAGCATGGCCGAGCCCTTGATCGCATACATGGTGTGCCGGTGCGGCCAATGCGCGGCATCGGTGTGGTACGGGTAGGGGACGATCAGGGCGGGATCGGCGCGCGCCGGATCGCCGGGCCAGATCCACAGCATGGCGTCCCGCTCGACCAGCGGGAAGGCGCGCACGCGGGCGCGCTCGGGGATGTTGCGCTGGCCGGGGATGCGCACGCAGGCGCCGGAGCCGTCGAAGGTCAGGCCGTGATAGCCGCACTCGATCCCGAGTTCGGTGACCCGCCCGATCGAGAGCGGCGCCCCGCGATGGCAGCACATGTCGATCAGCGCGTGGGCGCGGCCCGCGGCGTCGCGGAACAGCACCACCGGTTCGCCGCAGATGCGCCGCGCGAGCGGGCGGTCGGCGATTTCGTCGGCCCAGGCGGCCACGTACCAGGCGTTGCGGATCAACATGGTTTCCTCCCGTTGGGCGCCGCGGTTGCGCCGGATACGAGGCTATTGCCGCGGCCCCCGGCTGGCAAGCGGATCGCCGGATCACCCCGCGACCCCGGCGGCCAGCGCGATCCCGGCGGCGATCAGCGCGATCCCGCCGGCGCGCGCCACCGCCTCGCCCCGCGGCGCCAGCTTCTCGATCAGCACCAGCATCCCGAGCCCGGCGACCCAGACCAGGTTCATCGCGCCGACCGCGAACAACAGCGCCATCAGCGCCCAGCAGCAGCCGAGGCAGACCGCCCCGTGCCGCAGCCCCATGCGCAGCGCACCCGATGCGCCCTCCCGCCATTGTGAAAGCAGGAAGCCGAGGGGCGAGCGGCAGGCGCCGAGGCAGGCACGCTTGAGGGGGCTGACCTGATAGAGCCCGGCGGCCAGGAAGATCGTCGCGCCCAGCCCGCGCCCCACCGCGCCGCCCATGCCCGCGGCGAGACCGGCGCGCGCCAGTCCCCATTGCGCGCCGGCGGCGAGCGCGGCGAACCCGGTCCAGACCAGCAGATAGCCGGCGACGAAGGCGGCCGATGTCAGGCCGGCCTCGCGCCCCGGCGCGCGGGCGGCGTGGATGCGCGCCACCGTCCAGGTCATCGGCGCCGCGCCCGGCAGCATCATCCCGGGCATCATCGCCGCCCACATCAGGAAGCCAACCGCGAGATCGACCGGCCCCGGCGCCATCGCCATCCCGGGCATCGTCGCCCGACCCAGCGGGATGAGCGCGATCCAGGCCAGCGCCGTCAGCGCGGCGAGCGACGCCGCCACCGCGGCGCGCAGGCGCCGGTCCCGCCGCCGCGCGACGGGATCAGCCGGCCCAGGCGAAGGGGGCGAAATGGCCGTTATTGCCATGGCCGCGCAGCGACAGATCGAGCCCGAATCCCTGCATCTCGAAATGCTCGGCGCGTGCCAGCGCGAGGCGCTTGCCGGCGGGATGGGCGGTGTTGTCGATATAGAACGGCTCGCCCGATTTGTTGCGCGAGGCGACGCCTTCGATGGCGAAGGACAGGATGCCGGGGATCTCCACGCTCCGGCGCAGCCCGTCGGCGGCGATGCGGATCGGGGCGTGGGCGGTGCCGCGGAAGTCGCTCACCAGCCCGGCGCGGATCGCGCCCGGGGTGCCGCCCGCCTCGCCGGCGGCGATGGCGCCGAGGGCCGCGCGCTGCGCCGGGTCGGCCGCCGCGTCCACCACCACCGCGAAGCTCCAGTTGCCGTCCGCCATGATGCGCCCGGAGCGGATCAGCAGGGCGAAGGACAACCCGTCCAGACGCTGCGCGCCGTGCCGGCCTTCGGCGACGTGGAAGACCAGGGCGGCGGTGCAATGTTCGTGCGTGGTCTCGCCCTGCGGATTGGTATAGACGCACGGGCAGAGATAGTCGCAGTTGCAGCTTTCCATGTAGTCGCCACGGAGCTGCCAGGCGCTTTCGGCCATCGCCGTCTCCTTTCGCGTTCCTCCGTCGCGGGCGGGGTGGGGCACCCGACAAGACCCGCGCCCGCCGCGCGAGGAAAATTATCTGGGCAGCGGTTGCCCCGCTTGCAAGCCCGCGGCGTCCGTCCGCGACGGGGCCATTGTAGCGGCCCTTGGGGGCGCGGGATATAAGCCCCCGATGCCCTACGATATCGGCGCCTCCCGCGATTTCCCCCCTTCCGGGCGCGCCGTCACCGGCGCCGACCGCCGCGCCGTCGCGCGCTGGCTGTTCGCCCTCTGCGCCATGATCTTCGTGATGGTGGTGCTCGGCGGTCTGACCCGCCTGACCGGATCGGGTCTTTCCATCATGGAATGGGCGCCGGTCGCCGGCGTCCTGCCGCCGCTCGATCACGCGCAGTGGGAAAAGCTGTTCGCGCTCTACAAGCAGACCGCCCAGTACCGGCTGGTCAACCAGGGGTTCGGCCTCGCCGGCTTCCAGCGGATTTTCTGGCTGGAATGGACGCATCGGCTCTGGGGCCGGCTGATGGGGGTGGCGGTCGTCGTGCCGTGGCTCTGGTTCTGGGCCAAGGGGCGGCTGCCGCCCGGCCTCGGCTGGCGGCTGGTCGCCTTCTTCCTGTTCGGCGGCCTGCAAGGGGCGGTCGGCTGGTTCATGGT
>JAKAZN010000538.1 GCA_021815835.1 Pseudomonadota bacterium | reverse complement strand
GGTCGCGCTGTTCGGCTCGCTCGCCCCGCGCGGCGCCATCCTCAAGCGCAGCGCCGCCACGCCGTCGCTGTTCGAAATGGAAGCCCGCGCGCTGGTGTTCGACGGGCTCGAAGACCTCGCCGCCCGGATCGACGACCCCGATCTGGACGTGACCGAACGCGACATCCTGGTCCTGAAGAACGCGGGCCCGCTGTCGCCGGCCGGAATGCCCGAGGCCGGCTACCTGCCCATTCCGAAAAAACTCGCCCGCGCCGGCATCAAGGACATGGTGCGCATGAGCGATTGCCGCATGTCCGGCACCGCGTTCGGCACCATCGTCCTGCACATCGCGCCCGAGGCCGCCGCCGGCGGTCCGCTCGCGCTAGCGAAAACCGGCGACCGCATCCGCCTCTCGGTCAAGGATCGCAGCCTCGACCTGCTGGTGGACGAGCCGACCCTGGCCGCCCGCCGCGCGGCCTGGCATCCGCCCGCCGTGCCGAAGCGCGGCTGGGACCGGCTGGTTGCCGAGCAGGTGCTGCAGGCCGACGAAGGTTGCGACCTCGCGATCCTGCGCTGAGCGTTTGTGGATGAATGGCCGCGCGACGCGCGTGCATGTGATCGGCGCGTCCGGCCGCTCGGGCCGCGAACTCTGCCGGAGCCTGCTTGCCGATGGCATTGAACCCGTCCCCGTCGTGCGCGCCCGGGCGCGCTGGGACGCGGCCGGCATCGCGCGGCCCGCCCGCATCGCGGACCTGCTGGACCCGATCGCGCTCCGCGCCGCCCTGGCCGACGCCACCCACATCGTCTCCTGCGCCCACGCCCGCCACGTGCCCGCCATCCTTGCCGCCGCCCCGCCGGACGCCGCCTTCGTCTTCCTCGGCAGCACCCGCAAATTCACCCGCTGGCCGGACGCGCACGCGGACGGCGTGCTCGCCGGCGAGCGCGCCTTCCTCGCCTCCGGCCGGGCCGGGATCATGCTGCATCCGACCATGATCTACGGCGCCGCCGGGGAGGATAACGTCCAGCGCCTGGCCGCCCTCCTGGCCCGCCTGCCGCCCCGCCGCGCGCCGCTGGTGCCGCTGCCGGAGGGCGGGCGCGCGCTCGTCCAGCCCATCGCCCAGGACGACGTGATCCGCGCGATCCGCGCCGCGCTGGATCGCGCCTGGGACGGCCCCGCCGGCCTGACGATCGCCGGCCCCGAGCCGCTCGCCTACGCCGATTTCGTCCGCGCGGTCGCCGCCGCCGCCGGCCTGCCCGCCCCGCGCATCCTCGGCGTGCCGGCCGGCCCGCTGCGCGCGCTCGCCCCGCTCACGAGGCTGCTGCCCTTCCTCCCCACCATCCGCCATGCCGAGCTCCGCCGCCTGTCCGAAGACAAGGCCTTCGACATCGCGCCGATGCGCCGCCTGCTCGGGATCGCGCCGATCCCGCTGGCGGAGGGCCTTGCCCGCACCTTCGCCCCGCCCCATCCTCGGCGCTGATCGCACCGCGCAGGAGACCCCATGCCCGTCCATAACCGCATCGCCGAATTCCACGCCGACATGAAAGCCTGGCGGCACGACCTGCACGCCCATCCGGAACTCGCGTTGCAGGAAACCCGCACCTCGGGCGTGGTGCAGGCCATGCTGAAGGAATTCGGGGTGGACGAGATCGTCACCGGCCTCGCGCGCACCGGCGTCGTCGGCGTCATCCGCGGCCGCGGCGCGAAATCCGTCCCGGGCGGCCCCGCCATCGGCCTGCGCGCGGACATGGACGCGCTGCCGATCGAGGAGGCCACCGGCCTTACCTATGCGTCGAAGAATCCCGGCGTGATGCACGCCTGCGGGCATGACGGTCACACGACCATGCTGCTCGGCGCCGCGCGCTACCTCGCGGAAACCCGCAATTTCGACGGCACCGTCTATGTGATCTTCCAGCCCGCCGAGGAGCACATGGGCGGCGGCGAAATCATGGTGAAGGAAGGCCTGTTCGAGCGCTGCCCGATGGACAAGGTGTTCGGCATGCACAACTGGCCCACCGTGCCCGCCGGCACCTTCACCTGGCGCGAAGGCCCGATGATGGCCGCGGTCGGCTCGATCGAAATCACCATCACCGGCAAGGGCGCGCACGGCGCGCATCCCGATCACGGCATCGATCCCATCGTCGTCGCCGCGCAGATCGTCACGGCGTTGCAGAGCATCGTCGCGCGCAACGTCGATCCGACCGAATCGGGCGTCATCACGATCGGCCATATCTCCGGCGGCCATGCCTTCAACGTCATCCCCGAGACGGTGTACATGAAGGGCACCGCGCGCTGGTTCAAACCGGAAATCGGCGACGTGCTGGAAGCCGGCGTCCGGCGGCTGGCCACCGGCATCGCCGCGAGCTTCGGCGCCTCCGCCGAGGTCACGTTTCTGCGCGCCTACCCCGCCACCGTGAACGATCCCGCCGCCACCCAGATCGCGGTCGCCGCCGCGCGCACGGTGGCCGGGGACGCGCGGGTCGTGCCGATGAAAAATCCCACCATGGGCGGCGAGGATTTCGCGTTCATGCTGAACGCAAAACAAGGCAACTACATCATGCTGGGCGGTGGGCGCGGCCCGGGCGAGAACATGGTCCACCACCCCGCCTACGATTTCAACGACGAGATCCTGCCGATCGGTGCGTCCTACTGGGCGACACTGGCCGAGCAATTACT
>JAKAZN010000537.1 GCA_021815835.1 Pseudomonadota bacterium | reverse complement strand
CGGAACCGGGCGCCATATCGATCGCTTCCGCCCCGCGCGCGCGCCCGGCGTGGCGCGCGCGGCGCACGAGGTCGCGGCCGTTACCGGCGCCTGCCTGCTGACGCCGCGCGCGCTCTGGGACCGGCTCGGTGGCCTCGACGAAAGCTTCGCCACCGCCTTCAACGATCTGGATTACTGCCTGCGTGCCCGAGCCACCGGTGCGCGCGTGGTGCTGGCGGCGGAGGCGGAACTGACCCACGCGGAATCGCGCAGCTTCCGCCGCCACTACCGCCCGGACGAGGCCGCCCGCAACCAGGCCGATCGCGCCCGCCTGCTCGCCCGCTTTCCCGCCGCGTTCGCCGTCCCCGGAATCAATGCGTCTCCAGCCCCATGATCCCGCGCGCCCGATCCATTTCCGCCACCAGCTTCTTGCCGATCAGGTCGCGCAACGTCTCGGTCGTGCCGCCGCCGATCGAGCCGTAGCGCGCGCCCCGGTACAGCCGCGAGACCGCATATTCGTCGGTGAACCCGAAGCCGCCATGCAGCTGCACCGCCTCCGACGTGACGCGCAGCGACATCTCGTTGTTGAAGATTTTCGCCGTCGCCGCCAGGAACGGATCCGGAAACGGATTGGCCGTCAGCGCCGCGCGATACAACAGGCCCCGCCCCGCCTCGATATCCTTGAACATGTCGGCAAGCTTCCACCGCACCCCCTGATGGTCCGCGATCGGGCGGCCGAAGGCGGTGCGGTCCCGCACATAGGATACCGCCTCGTCGAACGCGCCCTCCGCCAGCCCGAGCGAGATCGCCGGGTTCAGACAGCGCTGGGTGTTGAACGCGCTCAGCAGCTTGCGGAATCCGTCTTCGCGGATCACCAGATTCTCCAGCGGCAGTTCGCAATCGTCGAACTGGATCTCGTGCAGGTTTTCCCCGCCCATGGTGTGGAAGGTGCCGGTGACGGCGAAACCCTTCGTGTCGGGCTCGACCAGCACGCAGCCGATCCCCTCCCGCCCCGCCCGGCCATCGACGCGGGTGAAGACGACGAACATCCCCGCCTCGCGGGCGCGGCTGATGAGCGTCTTGGTGCCCTTGAGCACGATCCGCTCGCCCAGGACGCGCGCGTTGGTGCGGTAGTTCGCGACATCGGTGCCGGCATGGGGTTCGGTCATGCAGACCGCCAGGATGCACTCGCCGCTGACCACGCGGGGCAGGATGCGCTCCTTGATCGCCGGCGGGGCGTAGCGGGCGATCACGCGGGTCTGCACGCCGGCCTCGCCCAGCACCGCCATCGCGGTCGGGTAACAGACCTTGGCGATCTCCTCCAGGATCAGCACGGTGTCCATGATGGAGAGGCCCAGGCCGCCATATTCCTCCGGCACCGACATCCCGAGCACGCCGAGCGCGGCGAGTTCGCGCAGGTTTTCCCATGGGAAGGTGCCATCCATCCAGCGCGGCGCGCGGGCGCGGAATTTCTCCTGCGCGAGCGCGCGCACCGTCTCGCGCATCTGTCGCTGCTCCGCGCCGATACGAAATTCCATGGATCCGTCCTCCCGACCATGCGGGGCAGCTTACGAACCGGGCGGGGTTTGGCAAACGGGCGAAGGATGCTAGGGGATTTACCGACCAGTAGGACCCGCGAGGATCGATGCCCTATTCAGCCGACCTGCCCCGCCCGACGCCCAGCGCGGAACAGCGCGTCACCTCCATCGAGGCGGTGGAGCAGGGGCTGTCCGCATCCGGCTACATCCCGAGCCGCCAGATCGCGACCGCGGTCTATCTGGCGCATTGCCTCCAGAAGCCCGTGCTGGTCGAAGGCCCCGCCGGGGTCGGCAAGACCGAGCTCGCCAAGTCCATCGCCGCCTGGCTCGATCTGCCGCTGATCCGGATGCAATGCTACGAGGGGCTGGACGAGGCCAAGGCGCTGTACGAATGGAAATACGGCAAGCAACTGCTGTACACCCAGATCCTGCGCGAGAAGATCGGCGAGGTGCTGGGCGACGTGTCCAGCCTGAACGCCGCGCTGGAAAGGCTGCACGGGTTCGGCGATCTGTTCTTCTCGCCCGAATTCCTGGAACCGCGCCCGCTGCTGCGCGCGTTGCAGGCGCCCGGCGGGGCGGTGCTGCTGGTCGATGAGGTCGATAAATCGGACCAGGAGTTCGAGGCGTTCCTGCTGGAGATCCTGTCCGACTACCAGGTGACGATCCCCGAGCTCGGCCGCATCGCGGCCACCGTGCCGCCGGTGGTGATCCTGACGTCGAACTCCATGCGCGACCTCGGCGACGCGCTGAAACGCCGCTGCCTGCATTTGCATATCGGCTTCCCGGACGCGAAGCTGGAAGCCCGCATCATCGCCTCCCGCGTCCCCGAGGCCGAAGCCGGTCTGCGCGCGCAACTGATTGCGTTCGTGCAAAGCCTGCGCGGCCTTGATCTGAAGAAGCCGCCCTCGGTCAGCGAAACCATCGACTGGGCGCGAGTGCTGGTGCTGCTGCACGCCAAGACCCTGGAAACGGAGCTCGTCCGCGACACCCTGAACGTGCTCCTGAAATTCGAAACCGACATCGAGGCTGCCTCCCGCCAGCTGGGTGAGCTTGCCGCCAAGGCACGCGGGTAGGCGGAAACACCGGCCATGGCCGAACCGCCGTCCACCACCGAACCGTTGCGCCGGTTTTTTGCCGCTGCCCGCGGCGCG
>JAKAZN010000536.1 GCA_021815835.1 Pseudomonadota bacterium | reverse complement strand
GGCCTCGCCACCAACCCCCCGCCCGCCTATCCGTCCCGCGCCCGCCGCCGGGCCGAGCAAGGCCGCGTCATCGTCCGCGTCACTGTCGGCGCGGACGGCCTGCCGCAAGCAGTCGGCCTTGCCGTCAGCAGCGGCCACCCCCTGCTGGACCGCGCCGCGCTGCGCGCCGTGCGCCTCTGGCGCTTCGTCCCCGCCGAGCGGGACGGCAAGCCCGTCGCCGCGGTGGCCGACGTGCCGATCGCGTTCCGCCTGACGCGGTGACCCGCAAGCCGCTCCGTGCCGTCCTGCTCGCCGCCGCCGCGCTGGCCGTATCGGCGCCGCCCGCGCGCGCCCAGAGCGCCGCCCCCCCCACGGCCGCCCCGACCATGCTGCCGCAGCTCAGCGTCAGCGCCGCCGCCCCGACCCCGACCGCCGCCCCGACCGCCACGCCCGGCGCCGCCACCACCCTCTCCGCGCACGACATCGCCCGGGGCGGCATCGCCGAGCCGCTGGCCGCGCTGGAGCAACAGGCGCCGGGCGTCTCGCTCGGCAACGCGCAGGGCAATGCGTTCCAGCCGAACCTCACCTATCGCGGCTACACCGCCTCGCCGCTGGACGGCACGCCGCAGGGCCTCGCGGTTTATCTGGACGGCGTGCGGTTCAACCAGGCCTTCGCCGATTCCGTGAACTGGGATCTGCTGGCGCAAGACGCCATCGCGTCGGAGCGGCTGGCGGCGGCCGATCCGGTGTTCGGGCTGAACGCGCTCGGCGGCGCGCTCGATGTGCGGCTCAAGGACGGGTTCGGCTTCCAGGGCGGGGCGGCGGAAATCCACGGCGGCTCGTTCGCCACCTTCGGCGCCGGGCTGCAATACGGGCGCCGCGCCGGCGATACCGCCGCCTATGTCGCGGCCGACATCGTGCACAGCGATGGCTGGCGGCAACTGAACAGTTCCGATCTGCGCCGCGCCTACGGCGATATCGGCTGGCGCGGCGCGCGCGGAGAGCTGCATCTCGATCTGCTCGGCGCCGATAACAGCCTGAACGGGCCGGGCACCTTGCCGGTGGAGATCCTGGGCGTCGATCCCACCGCGGTCTTCACCGCGCCCAACCTGACCGTGAATCGCTACGGGATGGTCGCGCTGCGCGGGCATTGGTACGCGACCGACGCGCTCACCGTGCACGCGCTCGCCTATTACAGCAATTTCTCGCAACGGATTCGCAACGGCAACGCCACCGACGCGGCGCCCTGCCCCGCCGACCCGACGCTTCTGTGCACCAACACAACGACGCCGCTGATCGCCGTGGGCGGCGCGCCGATCGGCGCGTTCGCGGGCGCCGGCCCCTATTCGCAGCTCAATCTGCAAGCGGTCGATACCAACAGCTTCGGCGCGATCCTGCGCGCCACCGGGCGGTTCCGTCTGCTCGGCCGCCGCGCGCATATCGGCCTCGGCACCAGCTTCGACGGCGGGCAGACGAATTTCACCGCGAGCACCCTGCTCGGCGGCGCAGCCGACCGCAATGGCGTGTTCGTCGGGCCGGGCGTGTCCATCGCCCAGCCCGACGGCACCATCGCCCCGGTGCGGGTGGCGATCGCCACAAGCGCTTACGGCGCCTGGATCGATGGCGCCTTCGATCCGTTGCCCAGGGTGACGGTCTCGCTTGCCGGGCGGATGAACGTGGCAACGATCGGCCTCGCCGATCACCAGGGCACCGCGCTCGACGGCCAGCACGCCTATGCCCGATTCAATCCGGGCATCGGGCTCACCTGGCGCCCGCATCGCGGCCTTGCCCTTTATGCCAGCTACGTCGAAGCGAACCGGGTGCCGACACCGAGCGAACTGTCCTGCGCCAGCCCCACCAGCCCCTGCACGCTCGCCAATTTCTTCGTCGGCGATCCGAATCTGAAACAAGTCGTCGCGCGCACGATTTCGGTGGGTCTGCGCGGACGGTGGCGTCCGGCGGCCGGCGCGCGGTTGCGCTGGACTCTGGATCTGTTCCGCGCCGCGGACAGCGACGATATCATGCTCGCCTCCAGCGCCACGCCCGGCCTCGATTATTTCCGCAATATCGGCCTGACCCGCCGGCAGGGCGCCGCGGTCGGGATCAGCCTGCGGACCACGCGCTGGTTCGCCTGGATCAATTATTCCTATACCGAGGCGAGCTTCCAGACCTCGCTCACCCTGGACAGCCCGCTCAACCCGGCGGCCGACGCGGCGGGGCAGATCCACGTGGTGCCGGGCGACCGCCTGCCGGGGGTGCCGGCGCACCGGCTGAACCTCGGCCTGCGCTATCATCCGGCGCCGGACTGGACGATCGGGCTCGCCGCCGTGGTGGCCAGCGGGCAATATCTGTTCGGTGACGAAGCGAACCTGACGGCGCCCACCACCCCCTATGTGCTGCTGAACGCCGACGCCGCCTGGCGCATCCGGCCCTGGATCACGCTCTTCGCGCAGGCGCGCAACCTGCTCGATGAGCGATATGCGACCTACGGGACGTTCTCGCCCACCGCCTCGGCCCCCACCGCCATCGCGCCGGGGGCAAGCGCGACGCGCAGTCTCAGTCCCGGGCCGCCGCTGGCGGTCTATGGCGGGATCCGGGTGCGGTTCTGAATGGCTTCCGTCCCGGCCGGGATGGCACCCCCGCTTGCGATTCCCCTCGCGCCCCGCTTGGCGGAGAGGGTCGGGGGGAAGC
>JAKAZN010000535.1 GCA_021815835.1 Pseudomonadota bacterium | reverse complement strand
GGTGAACGGCGCGGCGCGATCGACCGATGCCGGGGAAAGCTGGCAGGATTGCAGCGCCGACCTGGTCCGGCTGGCCGATCAGCCGCATCTGAAAAGCCGCATCCTGAGCGATACCGAGACCGAGGGGATGCTGGACGGGCATGCGATCGCGATGACCTCGGCCGATCCCGGCGCGGTCTATCTGGCGGTGCGGATGGGCGTGTTCCGCAGCGCCGATCAGGGCCGAACCTGGAACGATATCGAGGTGGGGCGGTTCTCGCCCTTCACCTATGGGCGCGACATCCGGGTGTCTCCCACCGATCCCAAGGTCATGTACGCCGCGCTCAGCGTGGCGGCGCGGAGCCAGGCCGGCGCGCTGTGGCGGAGCGGGGATCTGGGGGCAAGCTGGGAGCGTTTCGACAAGGTAACGCCGCACGCCACGGTGATGGGGATCGGGCTGCATCGGAGCAATCCGGCGCAGGTGGCGATGGTCGCGCGCGGCGGCGAGGTGTTCGCGACCGGCGATGCCGGCGCGAGCTGGGACGAAATACCGCTGCCGGCGGCGGGCCGGGATGCCTACGCGATCGCCTGCGTCTGAAGGGGGAATTCCGATGAAGGGCTATGTGCTGGCCGAGGTCGAGGTGACCGATCCCGCGTTGTTCGAGGAGTACCGGCCGCTGGCCGCGGCATCGATTGCCGCGTTCGGCGGGCGGTATCTGATCCGCGGCGGGGCGGTGGAACAACTGGAGGGCGCGGGCCAAGGGGCGCGCACCGTGCTGCTGGAGTTCGACAGCCCCGCGCGGGCGCGGGAATGGTATCATTCGCCGCAGTACCAGGCCGCGAAGGCGATCCGCGAGCGCGCGGCGAAGACGCGGGTGCGGCTGGTGGATGGCGTGGGGTAAGGCGGTCAGCCCGCGTAGATGCGGCGCAGTTCGGTCTTCAGGATTTTCCCGGTCGCGCCGTGCGGCAGGGATTCTGCGATCACCACGCGGTCGGGCATCGACCAGCTCGGCACCTTGCCCTGGTAGAAGGCGCGGATTTCCTCGGGCGTCACCGTGCAGCCCTCGCGCGGCACCACGATCAGCAGCGGGCGTTCGCTCCATTTCGGATCGGGGATCGCGATCGCCGCCGCCTCGGCGACGCCCGGATGGCCGATGGCGATGTTCTCCAGCGCGATCGAGCTGATCCATTCCCCGCCCGATTTGATCAGGTCCTTGGTGCGATCGGTCAGCACCACGAAACCTTCCGGGTCCAGCACCCCGACATCGCCGGTGGGGAACCAGCCCTGATCGCCGACCGAGGTTTCCGGCTGGCGGAAATAGGCGCTGGCGACCCAATGGCCGCGGAACATCAGGTTACCCTGGGTCTTGCCGTCCCAGGGCACTTCCTCCCCCGCATCGTTCAGCGCCGCGACATCGCAGCCGAACACGGTGCGCCCCTGGGTCGCCTGCTGATCGAGCCGCGCTTGCGCATCCATCGCCAGGGTCGCCGGCTTTGCCGCGTTCCACGTGGCGAGCGGGCTGCTTTCGGTCATGCCCCAGGCGTGATGGACATGCACGCCGAGCGCCGCGTAGTCCGCCATCAGCGCGCGCGGAAACGCCGCGCCGCCGGAGAGAATCCGGCCCAGTGTCTGAAAGCCGCCCCCCACCGCGCGCAGATGGTTCAGCACGCCGAGCCAGACGGTCGGCACGCCGGCCGAGGCGGTGGCGCGTTCCTCGTTCAACAACGTGAGCAGGCTCGCCGGATCGAGCTGCCGCCCGGGCAGGATCAGCGCCGTGCCGGCCATCGGCGCGGAATAGGGAATCCCCCAGGCATTGGCATGGAACATCGGCACCGCCGGCAGCATCCGATCGGTCGCGCGCAGGGCGAACACGTCGGCGAAATTCTCCACCATCGCGTGCAGCACCTCGGAACGATGCGAATAGAGCACGCCCTTCGGCCGGCCGGTGGTGCCGGAGGTGTAGCAGAGGCCGGCGGCGGTGTTCTCGTCGAAATCCGGCCAGTCGGGTTCCTCCGCGGTGCCCGCCATCAGGGTTTCGTAGCAGAGCAGGGCGATCCCTTCGGGCAGCGCGGTCGCGGCCATCGCATCGGGCGGGGCGAGCACGACGACCGCGCGCAGCATCTCGCGCAGCGCCGGGGCGATCGCGGCGACGATCGGCAGGAATCCGGGATCGACGAAGATGATCCGATCCTCGGCATGGCCGGCGATATAGGCGATGTCCTCGGGCGCAAGGCGCGGATTGATGGTGTTGCAGACGGCGCCGATGCCGGGGATGGCGTAATAGAGCTCCAGATGCCGGTCACTGTTCATGGCCAGGGTGCCGACCCTGTCGCCCGGACGGATCCCGAGCGCGCGCAGCACGACCGTCAGGCGGCGGGCACGGCGCTCCAGCGCGGCGTAGGTGGTGCGGTCGAGGCGTCCGTCGTCGCGGCGGGAAACGATCTCGGTCGCGCCGTGATGGCGCGCGGCGTGGGTGATGACGGAGGAAATCAGCAGGTTCCTGCGCTGCATCAGTCCGAGCATCTGCGTTTCCATGTCGATGCGTGCGATCGCGGGCCAAACTCCCGTGCCGTAGGCGTGCATGGCGATGCGCCTTCTGTCAAGCCGAAAACCGGTCACGGCGCGGCGCTCAGAACCCGAACGCCACCTGCTTCTCGTTGCCCCGTCGCAACCCGCGGTAGCGTGCCAGCGCCAACAGT
>JAKAZN010000534.1 GCA_021815835.1 Pseudomonadota bacterium | reverse complement strand
CAAACAATATATAGGCTCCCCACCGGCCGGGAAGCCCTAAATGCGCGCCCCCTGTGGCCGCCGCGCCACATTCCCGCCATGGTCCGCCGCGGCCCTAGGGCGTTGGGCCCGGTACCATCGGGCCCGGCGCGCGCAGCCGGCTTTCCAGCAGCGCCCCCTCCCCTTGCAGCACCGGGTAGGCCGCGGCGGCGACCAGGGCGCTGTTCACCTGCTTGAGGCCGCGCAGCAGATCGGCCGCGATCGGCTCCCCCCGGCCCGCGCGGGAGGCGGTCGCGGCGGCCTCGAGCGCGCGAAACCCCTGCTTCTCGCCCGCGAGCAGCCGCGCCGCGGCCCCATCCCCGGTCAGGAACACCGCCGCCGCGGCGCGCGTGGTGGCGGCGAGGCGGCGCAGCAGCCGGGCGGCCGCCTCCCGCTCGGCCTCGGCCAGCACCAGGCCGCGCTTGAGCCGCCGCGCCACCTGACCCAGCACGGCCCGGTCCAGCGCATCGCCGGCCGCCTCCAGATTGGCCGCGAACACCAGCGTTTCCGACAGCCGCCGCTGCTGCGCGGCATCGAGTTGATCCGGTCCCAGCGCCCCCAGAAAATCGCCGATCGCGCGATGCAGCCGGTCCAGCACGTCGTCCTGGCGGCGCACCGCGGCCAGGCGCCGGCGGTCCGTGCCAGCCAGTGCCGCCTCTGCCCCGGCCAGCATCGCCTCCAGCGCGTCCGCCATGCGCAGCGCCTCTCGCCCCGCGGCGGCCAGCGCGAGCGCCGGGCTCGCCAGCGCCGCTGCGTCCAGGTAGCGCGGCCGGCCGGGATCGTCGGCGGGATCGCGCGCCGGCAGGACCTTGCGCAGCAAGGCCGCGAACGGGCCGAGCGCGGGCAGAAACAGCAGCGCGAGGACCAGGTTGAACCCGGTATGGAAATCGGCGACCGCGCGCGACGGGTTGGGCTCGTGCGCCGCCAGCGCGGTGACGATCACGGGCAGCAACGCCAGTGCGATCGCCACGCCCAGCACCCGGCTCGCCAGATTGCCCAGTGGCAGGCGCCGCGCGGCCGGATCGTCCCGACCGCCCGCCTCCAGCACCGGGTTGATCGCGGTGCCGAGATTGGCGCCCAGGACCAGCGCGAACGCCGCCCCGTCCGGTATCACGCCGCGCGCGGCGAACGACATCACCGCCAGCACGACCGCCACCGAGGAATGCCCCGCCCAGGCCAGCGCCGCGCCGGCCAGCACGTCGATCAGCGGCTGCGCGGCGAGCAGGCTCAGCATCGGTGTGATCCCGCGCAGCGGCGCCGCGGCCGCGACCATCCCCACGAGCTGATGCAACGCCAGCAGCACGAGGCCGAGCCCGATCGCCACGCGCCCCAGATCGCGCCGCCGATCCTCCCCGCCGCGGCGAAACAGGATCAGGCCCGCCAGCAGCAGCGCGGGGCTCGCGCCGGCGACGTTGAAGGACAGGAGCTGGACGATCAGCGTGGTGCCGACATTCGCGCCCAGCATCACCGCGAGCGCGGATTCCAGCCCGATCGCGCCGGCGGCGGCAAAGCCGCCGATCATCAGCGCGGTCGCGGTGCTGCTTTGCAGGATCGCGGTGACGCCGACGCCGGCGGCGAACGCGGCGAGCCGCCGGCGCAGGAAGGTGCGAAGGAAGCGGCGCAGATCGGGGCCGAAGGCGCGCGCGATCCCGGTCTGGACCATGTGCACGCCCCACAGCAGCAGCGCCACTGTCCCGGCCAGGTCGAGAAGGGCGAGACCCGCGTCCATGCGCGAAAGGATCGGCCCGCCGCGTGGGGTGCGCAAGCGCGACGAGATGACGCCGGCACGGAAGCGGAAGGGAGCGATGTGCGCCGCCGCGGGAAAGGGCGCGTTGACGCGCGGAGGGATGGAGGGGAGTTTCCGGCCGCGGACACGGGAGAGCGGGCGATGGGCTGGGATGGGCAGGTGGCGCTGGTGACGGGGGCCTCGCGCGGGATCGGGGCGGCGGTGGCGCGGCGCCTGGCTTCGCTCGGGGCGTCGGTCGCGGTGAATTATGCCGTGCGGCGGGCGGAGGCGGAGGCATTGGCGGGCGAACTGGGGCACGCGGCGATGGCGGTGGGGGCGGATGTCGGGGATGCGGAGGCGGTCGCCGACATGGTGGCCGCGGTGACGGCACGGCTGGGGCCGGTTTCGGTGCTGGTGAACAATGCCGGGATCGCGGTGCCGGGGACGTTGGAAACGTACGATCCGGCGGCGATGGCGCGGATGCGCCGGGTGAACGTGGACGGGGTGATCCATTGCGTGCGCGCCGTGGCGCCGGGGATGGCGGCGCGCGGCTACGGGCGGATCGTGAACGTGGCGTCCAACGCGGCGATCGGGACGGCGCTGGCCGGGACAACGTTCTACGCGGCGACGAAGGCGGAGGTTCTGGCACTGACACGTCGGTTCGCGTTCGAGCTGGGCGCGAAGGGTGTGACGGTGAACGCGGTGGCGCCGGGGTGGATTGTTACGGATATGGCTCGGGGGGGAATGGACGCGGCGGCGTTTGCCGAGCGGGTGGCGGGGATGGCGGGGCGGACGATGGTGGGGCGGGTGGGGGCGCCGGACGATATCGCGAACGCGGTGGGATTCCTGGCGGGGCCGGAGGCGGGGTTCGTGACCGGGCAGACTCTGGTGGTGGATGGGGGACGGCTGGATTATATTGGGCATGGATAACGAAA
>JAKAZN010000533.1 GCA_021815835.1 Pseudomonadota bacterium | reverse complement strand
CGCCGCGGCGCCAGGTCGACCGAACCGCATCTGGTTGTCGGGGGCGTTGCCGGGTCGCAACGCGGGCGCAACCGCCCTCCTGGCCACCCCCTCCTGACCACCCCTCCTGGCCACCCCTCCTGGCCAGCCCTCCTGGGCCGAGGCGCCCGGCCCCCCGCCCGCTCAGCGCGCGATCCCGGCCATCCCTTCCAGCACCGCGCAGACCGCGGCGGTATCCGCCCCGCCATGGCCCTGCGCGATCGCCGCGTTATAGATCGGCACCGTGGCGAAGAAGGTCGGCGCGGCGACGCCGAGGCTGGTCGCGTAGGCGCCGATGATCGCCATGTCCTTCTGCCAGATGTCGCATTTCATCGTCGGCGGCTCGTAGGCGTTGGCGGCCATCAGCGGCGCGCGCAGCTCGAACACGCGCGAGGTGCCCGCCCCGCTGCCGATCACCTTCACGATCGCGTCCGGATCGAGCCCGGCCTTCATGCCGAGCACCATCGCTTCGGCCGAGGCGACATTGTGGATCGCGACCAGCAGGTTGGCGACGATCTTCATCTTCATCCCGTGGCCGAACGGCCCCACGTGATGGGCGAGGCGGGCGAACCCGGCGAAGACGGGCCTGGCGCGTTCAAACGCGGCCATGTCGCCCGAGGCGAGCACGACCAGATCCCCGGTTTCCGCCTGCGCGCCGGTTCCGCTCAGCGGGCAATCCAGCATCACGATCCCCGCGCCGGCCAGCAGGTCGTGGTTCCGCTGCTTCACATCGGTGGGCAAAGTGCTCAGTTCGCACATAATTTGTCCGCGGCGCGCCACGGACGCAAGCGCGGCGGCGGTCTGATCGAGCGCGGCGATGCTGGGCAGGCTGGTGAGCACGATCTCGGCCGCGGCCGCCACCTCGGCGGCGGAGGCGCAGGGGGTTCCACCCGCCTGGCGCAGCATCGCGGCGCGCTCGGGATCGGTATCGAAGCCGAACACGGCGAAACCGGCGCGGGCGCAGTTGCGGGCGATGGAAAGCCCCATAATTCCACAGCCGACGATGCCGATATTCATGTGTTGATCCCCCAGGCCGCCGGCGGCGGCGCGCGTTGCGTCACTCCTCGCACGATTCCCCGCGGGCCGTCATCCCTCCCGCGGAAGCTGGTCGCGCAGCACCCGGTGGGGCACTTCCTCGACCGCGCCGCGCGGCAGATGGCCGAGCTGGAACGGGCCGTAGGCCACCCGGATCAGCCGCGAGACCGGCAGATGCAGCGCGGTCATGACCCGGCGCACCTCGCGGTTGCGGCCCTCGCGCAGGCTGACGGTGAGCCACGCGTTCTCGCCCTTCACCGCGTCCAGCCCCGCCTCGATCGGGCCGTAGCGCACCCCCTCGACGGTGATCCCGCCGGCGAGCGCGGCCAGCGCGGCCGGGTCCGGGCGGCCATGGACGCGCACCCGATAGCGCCGCAGCCAGCCGGTGGCGGGCAGCTCCAGGCGGCGGGCCAGCGCGCCGTCATTGGTGAGCAGCAGCAGGCCCTCGCTCGACAGATCGAGCCTTCCCACGCTGATGACCCGGCCCAGGACGGCGGGCAGCTTCTGGAAGACGGTGGGGCGGCCCTCGGGGTCGCGATGCGTGGTCACCAGGCCCTCGGGCTTGTGGTAGCGCCAGAGGCGGGTGCGCTCGGGCGCGCCGACGGGCACGCCGTTGACCACGACCAGGTCGGCGGGGCCGACGAAGGTCGCCGGATGGGTCACCGGCGCGTTGTTGCAGCGGACCTTGCCCTCGGCGATCAGGCGCTCGGCGTCGCGGCGGCTCGCGATACCGGCGCGGGCGAGGAATTTGGCGATCCGCTCGCCGCGTTCCGGGGCGTCCTCGGGCGGCTTCATCGGCGCGAAGCGGCGATCAGGGCGTCGAAGATTCGCCGGTCGCCGGGGTCGATCAAGAATTCCGGGTGCCATTGCAGGCCGAGGCAGAAGCGTGCGTCCGGGTCCTCGATCCCCTCGATCACGCCGTCCGGGGCGGTGGCGTTGACCACGGCGCGGGGTCCGGGATCGGCGACGGCCTGGTGGTGGGCGGAGTTCACCTCCATCGCGCCCGCGCCGACGATGGCGGCGAGGCGGGTGCCGGGGGTTATCGCGACCCGATGGCCCGGCTCGTGGCGGGGGTTGGGCTGTTCATGCTCCAGCGCGCCGGCGATCGCGTCGGGGATGTGCTGGATCAGGCGGCCGCCGAGGGCGACGGCCAGAAGCTGTTCGCCGCCGCAGATGCCCAGCACCGGCATCCCGCGCGCCAGCGCGCCGCGCGTGAGGGCCAGTTCGGCGGCGGTGCGGGCTTCCTTCAGGCTGACGGTCGCGTGGCGCGTGCCGGCGCCATAGAGGGCGGGATCGACGTCGAAGGCCCCGCCCGTGACCACCAGGGCGTCCAGCCGGTCGAGCATGGCCTCGGCGAGCGCCGGATCGTGGGGCAAGCCGACCGGCAGGCCGCCGGCGCCGGCGATCGCCTCGGCGTAGTTCTGGCGGAGGGCGTACCAGGGATAGGCCGAGTAGCCGCCGGGGGGTTCGGCATCGAGGGTGACGCCGATCAACGGGCGCCGCGCGGGAGGGTTCATGCCCGCGTTGCTAGACCCCGGGCGGGGATCGGGGCAAGAAGCGGCGCATGGATCCCGATCCGATGGGGCTTGCGCTGGTTGAAGCGCGTGCGGCCGGCGCGCGCGGGGAG
>JAKAZN010000532.1 GCA_021815835.1 Pseudomonadota bacterium | reverse complement strand
GACCGCGCGGCAACGCGGCAGGAACTGGCGAAACTCGCGCTGTATGCGGGACCGGGGGGGCGGGTCGATCTGGCGGCGGCGATGGAATCGGTGGGGGATCTGGCCGGGCTGTCCTTGGACGACGCGTTGTTCGCGGCCACTGGCGGGGACGTTGCGCGGGCGGACCGGGCGCTGGAGCTGGCGCTTGCGGAGGGGGGCAATGCGGTCGGCGTGCTGCGCGGCACGTTGATGCATCTGCAACGGCTGCATCGCGCGCGGATCGGGATGATGGAGGGGCAAAGCCCGGCCGAGGCGGCGAAATCGGCGCGCCCGCCGGTGTTCTTCCGCCGCGTGGACAGCTTCGCCCGCGCCCTCTCGCTGTGGTCCGAGCCCGGCTTGCGCGCGGCGATGGGGGCGGTGTCGGAGGCGGAACGCGCGTGCAAGCGCACCGGCGCCCCCGATCATACGATCTGCCGCCACACGCTGCTGACCCTCGCCCGTCAGGCGGCGTCGCGCGCCCGGGCCGGAGGGTAACCCCAGGAGGATAGTCTGGCGGGGGATAGTCTGGCGGCACCTCCGCCTGTATAGGGCGCGCATGTTGGATGTCCCCGAAGTGACGCGCACCCGGCGTGCCGTGCCCGCGCGCGCCTGGTTCGACGCCGCCGATCCGCAGCGCCTGCGGCGCGCGACCGAGGACCTGCGGGAGGGCTTCGCCAAGTGGCGGCTGGCGGCGGCGCTGGCGCGGCTCGATATTCGCAACCGCTATCGCGGCTCGGTGCTGGGGCCGCTGTGGCTCACGCTCTCCACCGCGCTGATGCTGGCGATGCTGGGCGTGCTCTATTCGGCGCTGTTTCACCAGACCTTGCGGGTCTATGTGCCGTTCCTGGCGGTCAGCCTGATTACCTGGAACCTGATTTCGCAGGTGGTCACCGATGCCTGCTCCAGCCTGGTGCTGGCGGAGGGGATGATCCGCCAGGTGCCCCTGCCCTACACCACGCACGCGCTGCGTGGGGTGTTCCGCAACGTCGTGATCGCCGCGCATAATCTGCCGTTGATCCTGGTGGCGATGCTGGCGGTGGGGAGGTTTCCAGGGCTCGGGGCGCTGCTGGCGCTGCCCGGCCTTGCGTTGCTGGTGATCAATTCCTTTGCCGCGGCGCTGTTCCTCGGGATGATCTGCGCGCGGTTCCGCGATGTCGGGCAGATCGTGGCGACGGTGATGCAGATCGCCTTCTTCATGACGCCGGTGCTGTGGCAGCCCGCCGAACTGGGGAACCGGGCGGTGTGGCTGCCGCTCGACCCGTTCTACGTGCTGATGCAGGTGGTGCGCGGACCGCTGCTCGGGGACGGGGCCGGCCCGCTGCTGTGGCTTTCGGCGGCGGTCTACACGCTGGCCTGCTGCGGCCTGAGCCTGGTCTTCTTCGTCCGCTTCCGCGGCCGGCTTGCGTTCTGGGTCTGAGCGATGCCGCAGATCCGCGCCGAGGCCCTGGATATCGCCTTTCCACTGTACCATCTCAGCGCGCGGTCGCTGAAGAAGCGCATCCTCGCGCGCTCGCCGTTGCGGCTGAAGACGGATGATGCGAACCGCGTGGTGGTGGCGGCGCTGCGCGACCTCACCTTCACGATCGCGCGCGGGGAGCGGGTGGCGCTGATCGGCCATAACGGCGCCGGCAAGACCACGTTGTTGCGTACGCTCGCGGGAATCTACGAGCCGGTGGCGGGATCGCTGCTGGTGGAGGGCGAGATCGGATCCTTGATCGACCCCGCCGCCGGGATCGACGCCGATTCCACGGGGCGGGAGAATATCGTGCTCCGCTGCCTGTTCCGCGGCATGGGCGAGGCGGAAACGCGCGAGATGGTGGCCGCGATCGGCGATTTCAGCGGCCTGGGCGCGTTCCTGGACGTGCCGATCCGGGCCTATTCCTCGGGGATGTCGGTGCGGCTCGCGTTCGCCATGGCGACCATGATCGAGCCCGAGATCCTGCTGATGGACGAGTGGTTCTCCGCCGGCGACGCGGCGTTCATGGCCCAGGCGCAGGCGCGGCTGGAGCGGCTGGTGGGGCAGGCGGATATCCTGGTGATCGCGACGCATAACATGGAGATCGCGCGGATCTGGTGCTCGCGGGCGATCCGGCTGGAGAACGGGCAGATCGTGGCGGACGGCCCGGTGGCCGAGGTGCTGGAGGCGGCGGCGGGCTGAGCGGGCGCGGCCTATCCACAGGATTTGGTGGCCCGAACGCTGCTCAGGCCCAAAATACCCTTCCCGTGTCGCCCTTCCCGCCCTAATCTCCGGCTCATGCGTACCCCCAGGCCCTGGCATGGCGTCCGGCTCCGGCAGACCCTCGCGGGCGCCGATCCGGACGCGCCGCTCCGCCCCGTGTTCCTCCCCGCCGGCTGGGGGGATGCCGCCGCGGCCGCGCTGGCCGCGCTCGCGCCCGGCACCGGACCGATCCGCCTGCCGCAGGCCGCCGAGGCCTGGATCGCGCCCCTCGCCGCCCGCGCCGTCACGGCGCCCGCCACCTCGCCGCTCGCCGCCCGCGCCGTCACGGCGCCCGCCACCTCGCCGCTCGCCGAGCGGCTGCACGATCTGCTGCTGCGCCGCCAGGCCGCGCCGGACGCGCCGCTGTGGCAGGGCCAGGCCGATCGTCCCGTGCGCTTCGTGCTGAACCTGCCGGGCTTCGTCGATCCCGCCGCCGGGTTCGAT
>JAKAZN010000531.1 GCA_021815835.1 Pseudomonadota bacterium | reverse complement strand
CTCTAGCGGCGACCTGCCGCCTGCCAGTGGAGTGGTGCCCAGCTTTGTTCTGGAATGGCGTCCGCGGCGGGATTCGAACCCACGGCCCCAGGATTCATCCCACTTCGGCTTACGCCGCCGCCCCCGGCACGCACCGGGACCGTTCGTGGGCTGGACTGTCCCTTCACCCTGGGCCGCAACCGCCGGCCGTTAGGTGCCGCCCGTCCAGTCTCTACACCTTCCCCGGGACGCACGATCCCCCGGGGCTTGGCTCGGGATCGGCCCGGCGGAAGTCCGCCGCGGCTTTCCCCGACTTTGAGCGGATCCATGGCGCCGTTTCCGAGCGCCACGCCCAGTTCTGCAACAAGGAATCCTGTGCTCTATCCTGCTGAGCTACGCGGACGCATATCGCCGCACCGCGGCGACGGGGCCAGCATAGCCCGATCCCCCGCCACAAGTCACCCCGCCGCCGCGACGATCGCCTCGCCCAGGATCTGCACGATCCGCTCCAGCACCGGCTCGGGGGTCATCAAAGGCGGGGCGAGACAGAGCGAATCCCCGCTGACCGGAGGCCCCTCGGCGCCCGCGCGCTGGCGCAGGATCAGCCCGCGCTCGGCCGCCGCGGCCACCACTTTCGCACCCAGCCCCGGCGCCGGCGCGCGCGTGGCCCGATCCGCGACCAGCTCCACCGCGGCCAGCATCCCAAGCCCACGCACGTCGCCCACGCACGGCAAGGCCCGCAAGGTCTCCAGTCCCGCCAGCAGTTTCGCGCCCATGCCCGCGGACCGCTCCACCAGCCCCTCGCGCGCGATGATGCCAAGATTGGCGAGTCCCACGGCGCAACAGGTCGGATGGCCGGAATAGGTGGCGGCATGCATGTAGCGCTCGGCCATCGGCGCCTCCTCCAGCGCGCGATGGACCCGCGTGCTCAGGATGATGCCGCCCAGCGGCAGGTAGCCGCTGGTCACGCCCTTGGCGAACGAGACGATATCCGGCTCCACGCCCCAATGACCCAGCGCGAACCAGCGTCCGGTGCGCCCGAAGCCGGTGATGACCTCGTCGGCGATCAGCAGCACGTCATGGCGGTCGCAGATCTCGCGCAGGCGGGGGAAGTAGGTGTCGGGCGGGACGATCACCCCGCCGGCGCCCATCACCGGCTCGGCGATCACCGCGGCGACGGTATCGGCGCCGTATTCGCCGATCGCGGCTTCCACCGCATCCGCCGCGCCGGCGCCGCATTCGCCGTTGCCTTCCCAGCGATACGGGTAGGGCGGGGCGACCTGGTGGAAATCGGGCACCATCGGGGCGAACATCTTCTGGTAGCCCGGCAGCGCGGTGGCGCTCATCGCGGCCATCGTCACGCCGTGATAGCCGTAGCGGCGGGAGATGATCTTCACCTTCCCGGGCTTGCCCATGCGCTTCCAGAAATAGCGCGCGGTCTTGAACGCGCTCTCGTTCGATTCCGCGCCGCCGGTGGTGAAATAGACCGCCGCCGAGCTGGGATAGGCGCGCGAAACGATCGCATCCGCCAGCCGGATCGCGGGTTCGTTGGAAAACCCCGCATAGGCGGACGCGTAGGCCAAGGTCTCCATCTGCCGCGCCGCCGCCTGCGCGAGCTCGGCGCGCCCATGGCCGACATTGACGTTCCACAGGCAGGACAGCCCGTCGATGTAGTCGCGCCCATCGGCGGTGCGCAGCATCGCGCCCGACCCGGACACGAACAGCTTCGCGTGCGCCTGCTCGGACGGGTGGTGCAGCGGGTGGATCAGGTGGCCGCGGTCCAGCGCGGCGAGATCGGCGGCGAGATCGTCCATGGCGCGGGGCCTTTCCGGCGGCGGGAAAGCGCCGATGCTACCGCGTTTCCGCCGCCGCCGGAATCGGGTCGCGCGGCGCCGATCCGAGGACCGGGCGGAACCGGCGATCGCGCCGTCCGGATCGCGCACCAGGAACTGCTTGCCGGATTCGGCTTCTTCGATCGGCGCTTCGGAGAACCGCAGCGCGTTCCTCGCGACCTCCGCGCAGGATGCGGCTTACGGCTTCGGCTTCGGCGTGGGCCGGCCGGCGGACCGGCGGGCCGCGATTGCACGACGCGGTTGCCACGGGGTTTCCAGGGACGCGGGAAATCGGGGCACAACCTGGAAATTGGCAAATTCGGGTGGGTTTGCCGCTCAAAATCAGGGATATTCCCTCGTGTTTCCCTTATGCTGGCGCCGGGACCCGCACCCCGGCCATGCGCAGCGCCAGCCGGGCCAGTTGTTCGCACAATGCCTCCAGCGCCAGCCGCCCACCCGGGCGGTGCCACGTATAGGCCCAGGAAATCATCCCCCCGAGCGCCAGCGCCGCCAGGCTCACATCCTCGATCTCGAACGCGCCCGCCGCCACGCCCTCGGCCAGCAGCGCCGACAGCACGCGATCGAACCGCTTGCGCAAGCCGGTGATCTCCGCCAGCGCGGCCGGGTCGAGATTCTTCTCCTCGCGGAAGAAGATCGCGATATTCGCCTGCCGTCCCAGCACCACCTGGGCAAAATCGACCATCGCGCGGTGCAGGCGCTCGGTGGGCGAGCCGGGGCCGGCGGCCGCCTCCGCCACCGCCTGCAACGACAGCTCGATCGTGGGCGTGCAGAGCGCGGCGAGCAGTTCGGCCTTGCTGCGGAAATAGGTGTAGATGAAGGGCTTGGTCACGCCGAGCGCCGCGGCCACGTCATCGAG
>JAKAZN010000530.1 GCA_021815835.1 Pseudomonadota bacterium | reverse complement strand
GCATGCGGCCGCGGCGGATCAGCAGCACCTCGTCGCCGCGCAGCAGCACCACCCCGATGCCGACGCGCGGCGCCGCCGGATAGGCCCGGCTCATCCCGCCACCAGCGCGCGGATCGCGCGGTCCTGCCCGAACAGGTGCAGCAGCACCCGCGCCGCCCGCCCGCGCGGACTTTCCAGCTGCGGGTCCTCGTCGAGCAGCAGCGTCGCATCCTTCTGCGCCATCGGAATCAGGTCCTCGTCGCGTTCCGCGTCCGCCAGCCGGTAGCCGGGCAGGCCGGACTGTTTCGCCCCCAATATGTCGCCGCCGCCGCGCAGCCGGAAATCCTCGTCGGCGATACGGAACCCGTCCTCCGTCTCCCGCAGGATGGCCAGCCGCCGCCGCGCCGCCTGGCTCAGCTCGTCGCCGTGCAGCAGCAGGCAGAAACTCGCCGCCGCCCCGCGCCCGACCCGCCCGCGCAGCTGGTGCAGCTGCGCCAGCCCGAACCGGTCCGCGTGCTCGATCACCATCACATTCGCCTCCGGCACGTCCACCCCCACCTCGATCACCGTGGTCGAGACCAGGATGTCTGCCTCGCCGCGGGCGAAGCGCTCCAGCGCCGCCGCCCGGATCTCGATCGGCTGCCGCCCGTGCGCCAGCACCACCCGCGCGCCGAACCGCTCGGCCAGCGCCGCGAACCGCGCCTCGGCGGCGGCGATGTCCATCGCCTCGCTCTCCGCCACCAGCGGGCACACCCAATACACCCGCCCGCCCTGGCGGATCATCCGCGCCACCGCGGCGACGATCTCCTCCATCCGTCCCGCCGGGTGCAGCGTGGTGCGGATCGGCTTGCGCCCCGCCGGCTTGGCGAGAATCCGGCTCACGCTCATCTCCCCCCAGTGCGAGAGCAGCAGCGTGCGCGGAATCGGCGTCGCCGTCATCACCAGCATGTCCGTCGCACGCCCCTTGGCGCCAAGCGCGAAGCGCTGCTCGACGCCGAAACGGTGCTGCTCGTCGATCACCGCAAGGCCGAGATCGTGGAACGCGACACTCTTCTGGAAAATCGCATGGGTGCCGACCACGATCGGGATCGACCCGTCCGCGAGCCCGGCCAGCACGCGCCGCCGCTCGGCGGCCTTGAGCGAGCCGGTCAGCAGCGCGACTTGCACCGGGCAGAGTTTCTCCAGTGTCGCGAGATGCTGGCGCGCCAGCAATTCGGTGGGGGCGAGCAGGGCGGCCTGCGCCCCGGCCTCGACCACGCGCAGCATCGCCAGCGTCGCCACCAGCGTCTTCCCCGCGCCGACATCGCCCTGCAACAGCCGCAGCATCCGGTGTGGTGCCGCGAGATCGGCGTCGATCTCGGCGAGTGCCTCCGCCTGCGCCGCGGTCGGCGCGAAGCCGAACCGCGCCAGCGCCACCGCCCGCAGCCGTCCATCGCCGGTAAAGACGCGTCCCGGCCGCCGCCGCCGCCGCGCGCGGATCAGCGCGAAGGCCAGCTGCCGCGCCAGCAACTCGTCATAAGCCAGCCGCCGCGCCGGGCCATCGCCGGGCATCGCGGCCGGCGCGTGCAGCGCCCGCAACGCGGCGGCAAAGCCCGGCCAGCGCCGTGTCTTCAGCACCGAGGGCAACTGCCATTCCGGCAACTCCGGCAGGCGGGCGAGGGCGCCGTCCACCGCCCGCGTCATCAGCCGCGCCGAGAGCCCCGCCGTCAGCCCCCGCACCGGCTCGATCGCCGGCAGCCGCGCCGCCTCCTCCGCCGCCAGCACGTAATCGGGATGGGGCAGGGTAGGGCGGTCGGCGAACCGCTCGACCTTGCCCGACAGCAGCAGTTTCGCCCCCACCGGAAACTGCCGCAGCCGCCCGGGGTGGAACAGCACCACCTCGCCGAAGCCGCTGGCGTCGCGAATCACCACCCGGTGCGGCTGCCCGCGTCGCGCCGGCGCCTCGTGCCGCACCACCTCGACCATCACCGTCGCGACCGATCCCGGCTCCGCCTCGGCCAGCGTCGACTGCCGGGAGCGGTCGATGAAATGCAGCGGCAGGTGGAACAGCAGGTCGCCCACGCGCGGCCCGCCCACCGCGCGCGCGATCAGCGCCGCGAGCTTCGGGCCGATTCCCGGCAGGCTGACGAGTTCGGCACGGAACGGCGCCAGCGACTCGGAGATGTTGGTGATCACGGGCTGACAGTGGCGGAGCACTCGACTATATCGCAAGCCATCATGACCGAAGTAACGTCCGAGGCGCTGGCACAGCGCCGCCGCCGGCTGCTCTACCGCGCGACCCATCGCGGCACGTATGAAAACGACCTGATGATCGGCGGCTTCGCCCGCAAATACATCGACGGGATGGACGATGAAGCGCTCGACGCGCTGGAGGCGGTGATGGAACACCCCGACGCCGAGCTGGCGGACTGGCTGACCGGCCGCAAGCCCGTCCCGGCCGAAGCCGAGTCGGACATGCTCCGCCGCATCCGCGACGAGGCGGCGGACATTGCCCAGGGCGAGTTCGGCGCCAAGCGCGGGCGATGAGCCTGCTTCCCGTCTACGGCGCGCCCGAAGGGTTCGACGCCGACCTGATCGCGCGCCGCGCCGCCGAGGCCGGCACGGTCCTGCACATCGCGCGTGACGATGCCCGCCTCGCCCGGCTGGAGGACGCGCTCGCCTTCTTCGCCCCCGCCGCCGAAATCATCCGCTTCCCCGCCTGGGACTGCC
>JAKAZN010000529.1 GCA_021815835.1 Pseudomonadota bacterium | reverse complement strand
GGCGCGGGTGGAACGGATCGGAATCGGCGCCGATACGTCCGACAAGGGCATGAAATCCAGCGGGACCCTGATGGTGAATTATCTCTACGATCCGGCGAAGATCGAGACCTGGCACGAGGAATATGCCGGGGAGGGGCGGCGCAACGCATCCCCCGCGGTGCGCGGCCTGCTGGGGCGGCGCTGGCCGGTGGTGGGCTCGCAGAGCGGCATGTTCCGCGCGGGGACCTCGGCATGAACGTCGTCACGGCTCCTGTTGCCCCGCCGCCGGCGCTCGCGCCGGATCGCGTCGCGCTGCTGCACCAGATCGAACGCAAGCTGCTGTGGCTGTCCGCCTGGATGGTGCACAATGCCAACCATCTGCGGCCGAACCGGGACGGGCTGAAGGTGGGCGGGCACCAGGCGTCCTGCGCCTCGGTCATTTCCATCATGACGGCGCTCTACTTCGAGATCGCGCGCCCGCAGGACCGCATCGCGGTGAAGCCGCATGCGGGGCCGGTGTTCCACGCGATGAATTATCTGTTCGGGCGGCAGAACGTCGAGAAGATGGCCGGGCTGCGTCAACTGGGCGGGGTGCAGCCCTATCCGTCGCGGGTGAAGGACGGCGGCGAGGTCGATTTCTCCACCGGCTCGGTCGGCCTGGGCGTCGCGATGACCACGTTCTCCGCGCTGATGCAGGATTACGCGCGGCTGCATGAACTGTCCCGCCCCGGCCTGCCGGCGGGGCGGCACATCGCGATCGCGGGCGATGCCGAACTGGATGAGGGCAATATCTACGAGGCCCTGCTGGAGGGCTGGAAGCACGACGTGCGCGATGTCTGGTGGGTGATCGACTACAACCGCCAGAGCCTGGATTCCGTCGTCCCCGACCGGCTGTTCGGCCGCATCGAGGGCCTGTTCCGCGACATGGGCTGGAACGTCGTCACGATCAAATACGGCCGCAAGCTGGAAGCCGCCTTCGCCCGCCCCGGGGGCGAGGCGTTGCGGCGCTGGATCGACGATTGCCCGAACAGCCTCTATTCCGCGCTCACGTTCCAGGGCGGTGCCGCGTGGCGCGCGGCGCTGCTGGCCGAGCTCGGGCGCACGCACGGGGTGCGCGCGATCCTCGATCCGCTGTCGGATGACGAGCTCGCCGCGCTGATGACCAATCTCGGCGGCCACGATATCGAGACGTTGATCGAAACGTTCCGCGCGGCCGACGCCGAGGGCGACCAGCCCACCTGCTTCATCGCCTACACCGTGAAGGGCATGGGCCTGCCCTTCGCCGGCCACAAGGACAACCATGCCGGGCTGATGACCAAGGAGCAGATGGAGCTTTTCCGCGAGGTGATGCGGATCCGCCCCGGCCATGAATGGGACCGGTTCGAGGGGCTGGAGGCGCCTCCGACCGAGCTGCAAGCCTTCCTGGATTCCTGCCCCTTCAGCGCGAAGCTCACCCCGGAAGGGCGCGCGCTGGTCGCCCCGGTCGTCGCGGTTCCGCCGCTGCTGCCGATGCCCGCCACCGCGGGCCGCAAGCTGTCCACGCAGGGCGGCTTCGGCGATATTCTGGCCGAGATCGGCCGCGGCCAGGGCGATTACAAAGAACTCGCCCAGCATATCGTCACCACCAGCCCGGACGTGACGGTATCGACCAATCTCGGTCCCTGGGTGAACCGGCGCGGCATCTTCGACCGCCACACCCGCAACGACGTGTTCCGCGACGCCAAACTGGCCTCCGCGCAGCGCTGGGGGATGTCGCCCAAGGGCCAGCACGTGGAGCTCGGCATCGCCGAGCAGAATCTGTTCCTGCTGCTGGGTGCGGCGGGGCTGGCGCACGCGCTGACCGGGGCGCGGCTGCTGCCGATCGGCACGGTCTACGATCCGTTCGTCAATCGCGGCCTCGATGCGCTGATCTATGCCTGCTACCAGGACGCGCGCTTCCTGCTGGTCTCGACTCCGTCAGGGATCACGCTGGCGCCCGAGGGCGGGCAGCACCAATCGGTCAACACGCCGCTGCTCGGCATGGCGGCGGACCGGCTGGCCAGTTTCGAGCCGGCGCATGTCGATGAACTGGCGATCCTGCTGCGCCATGCGTTCGCGCATATGCAGGCGCCGGACGGCTCGGCGGTGTGGCTGCGGCTGTCCACGCGACAGTTGGAACAGCCCGATCGGGTGCTGGACCCGGCTTCGGTGATCGCGGGGGCGCATTGGGCGGTGCCGCCCGCGCCGGGGGCGCGGATCGCGCTCGGCTACCAGGGGCCGGTGGCGCCCGAGGCGCTGGCGGCGTTCGCCGAACTGCGCACCGAGGAACCGGGTGCCGGGTTGCTCGCGATCACCAGCCCCGACCGGCTGCATGCCGGCTGGCTGGCGGCCGGGCGGGCGCGGCGCGGCGGGGAGCGCGGGGCGATGTCGCATATCGAGAAGGTGCTGGCGCCGCTGGCGCCCGGGGCGGCGCTGGTGACGGTGCTGGACGGGCATCCGGCGAGCCATGCCTGGCTGGGCGCGGTGCGCGGGCAGCGCGTGGTGCCGCTGGGGCCGGACCGGTTCGGCCAGGGTGGGGATATTCCGGATCTGTACCATGCCTACGGGATGGACGTGGACGCGATCCTGGATGCCTGCGCGCAGGCGCTGCTGGGGTAGCGCCGGGCGCACCGCGCGTCCGCTCAAGGCCGGGCGACAAGCGCGCCCGCGCCGTTTTTTGCAGGACTTGCCTTT
>JAKAZN010000528.1 GCA_021815835.1 Pseudomonadota bacterium | reverse complement strand
GCCACAATGCTCCGATTTTTGCCACGTCGCATCAAATTATCCAACATCTTCCCTGGCCGGCCGAGCCGATTGCTCACGGGCACGCTACGCGCGATCAGACTGGTCGTGCAACGGGGAGAGTGCCGGGAGGACGCCTGCGGCGGCCGCGTGCGTGGCGGTTGCAGCTTCACGCCCTGGGCCTACGCCACTCCGGGGGGACACGCCTCTGGCATTCCGCCCCCGCTTCTGGTTTGACTGACCCGCATCGCACCCCGAGGTCCCGACTCGCATGGCGCTGGTCATCACCGTCGCGCAGCAGAAGGGCGGCACCGGCAAGACGACACTCGCCGCCCATCTCGCCGCCGCCTATGCCGGAGACGGTCAGCGCGTGGCGCTGCTCGACATCGACCCGCAACGCTCGCTCGCCCGCTGGCACGCGCTTCGCGAAGCGCGCCGCGAATCCCGTCCCCCAGGGCCACCGGCGATCGCGTTTGCCGATACAACCGGCTGGCGCCTCGCCGCCACGATCGACCGGCTGCGCCGCGAGCACGACCTGGTCCTGATCGACAGCCCGCCGCAGATCGACACCGACGCCCGCCTCGCCATCCGGGCCGCCGACCTGGTCCTGGTGCCGATCCAACCGAGCCCGCCCGATCTCTGGGCCGCCGAGGGCACGCTCGCGCTCGCCGCCGCCGAACGCCGCCCGCTACGCCTCGTGCTGAACCGCGCCCCCGCCGCCGGGCGGTTGCGCGCGGCGATCGAGGCCGATCTCGCCGCCCGCGCCCTGCCGCGCGCCGAGGCTGTGCTCGGCAACCGCATCGCCTTTGCCAACGCCTTCGCCGCCGGCCTGGGCGTTACCGAGGCCGCCCCACGCGGCCAGGCCGCCGCCGAACTCCGCGCCCTCGCCGCCGAATTGAAGGAAATCGCCGCATGAGCCTGATCGCCAATCCCTGGAACTGGGTGCTCGCGGTGCATCTGTTGTGCGCGGTCGTCTGGGTGGGCGGGATGTTCTTCGCGGTGATGATCGTGCGCCCCGCGCTGGCGGTGCTGGAGCCGCCGCAGCGCGTGGCGTTGCATCATCGCATCTTCAGCCGCTTCTTCCTGGTGATCTGGGGCGCGATGCCGCTGATCCTGGCCAGCGGCTACGCCATGGCGTTCGGCTTCTATGGCGGCTTCGCGCATCTGCCGTGGAACGTGAACGCGATGCAGGCGCTGGGCCTGGTGATGGCCGCGGTGTTCCTGGCGATCGTGTTCGGCCCCTATCGCCGCTTCCGCGCCGCCGTGGGCACCGCGCGCGCGCTGGAGGCCGCCAACCGCATCCGCCAACTCATCACCGTGAACCTGGTGCTCGGCGCGATCGTGACGGTGCTCGCGGCGCTGTAGGCGGGGCGGGGCATCCGGCCCATCCCGAGGTCTACCCCTGCCATCCCGCCTTGCGCAGGCCTTCCAGCAGATGGGCCTGCAATTCGGGGCTGACCCAGGGCGGACGGCCATGCAGGTAGAACTCCATTGCCGCCGCGGGCGTGGCGGCAAGGGCAGTACGCAGCGCAGCTTCGGCTTCCGCCGCGCGGCCCTGCTGGCCGAGCGCGGCCGCGAGCCAGCGATAGCAGAGGAAATTCTCGGGCTGCGCGGCAATCGCCTCGCGCGCGGCGTGCTCCGCGCCGGCATAGTCGCGTTCCATGTAGTAGCTGATGACGATCTGAGTTAGCGCGATATATGTGAACCGATCCCGCGGACTGAGCCGCAGGGCCTCCCGCAGCTGACTCCGTGCCTCCGCCGGATGTCCGGCAAACAGCAGGCGGGTGCCGAGGTTGCGCACGGCGAAGGCCGAGTTCGGGTTGAGCGCGACCGCCCGACGCCCCAGCTCCAGACTATTTTCATTCTCACCCTGCATGCCAAGCGAAGCGGACAGGCTGGCGAGCGTGTCGGCGTCGGCCGGATCGGCGGCGATCGCCTTCCGCGCATGCCGCTCCGCAAGCGCCAGCAAGTCCCAGATCCGATCGCCGTCACCGGCCACGACCTCTTGGACAAACGTGAACGCGAGAGCGGCATGGGCACGCGCGAAATTGGGATCGAGCTCCACCGCACGCATGAAGAATCCGCGCGCGCGGGTGTTGTCCTCGCGATCGAGGGGGGAGAGGCATCCAAGGCCGCGCTGGTACGCCTCCCATGCGCTCAGGCTGCCCGGCGGGCGGCGCAGGACGCGCTGCAATTCCGCCCCCGCCACCGCCGGCTGAACCGCCACCACCACCGCGCGGGTAATCTCGTCCTGCACCGCGAACAGATCGGCGATGTCGCGATCGTAGCGTTCCGCCCAGACATGGGTGCCGGACGGCGCGTCGATCAGCTGCGCGTTGACGCGGATGCGCGCGCCCTCGCGCCGCACGCTGCCCTCCAGCACGTAGCGCACGCGGAGCTCGCGCGAGACCTGCCGCACATCCACGTCCTGGCCGCGATAGGTGAAGCTCGAATTGCGCGCGATCACGAACAGCGCCCGTCCGCGCGAGAGCTCGGTGATGATGTCGTCGGCCATCCCGTCGGAGAAATAAGCCTGCTCCGGATCGCCCGAGAGATTGGCGAACGGCAGCACGGCGATCGACGGGCGCTCGGGCAGGGCCGGTTCGGCCGGCGCGGGCGCGGCAACCCCATCGCGACGGCGATGCCGCCAGGCCACGTCGCCCACCACGACGGCACTACCGGCGCCGACCAGCGCCAGCCGC
>JAKAZN010000527.1 GCA_021815835.1 Pseudomonadota bacterium | reverse complement strand
ATCGCCGTGCAGCACCACGCTTTTCGCCCCCCGCAAGGTCCAGCCGCCCGGGGCGCCCGTCGCCCCCGCCGTCGCGGTCGTGGCGACATCGGCCAGGTTCCAGCGCGACTGGCGTTCCAGATGGGCAAACCCGAGCCGAAGGCCGCCGCCGGCGATCCGCGGCAGCAGCGCATCCTGCTGCGCGGGGCTGGCGAGATGACGGATCAGGCCGCCGCCCAGGATCACGGTGGCGAAGAACGGCTCCAGGATCAGGCCACGCCCGAACGCCTCCATCACGATCGCGATTTCCACCGGGCCGCCGCCGAAGCCGCCTCGCGCCTCCGGGAACGGCAGGCCGAGCAGGCCGAGCTCCGCATAGGCCGCCCATAAGTCGCGGCTGTGGCCGGTCGGATCGGAGAGGTATTTCTTGCGGTTCTCGAAGCCGTAGCGATCGGCGATCAGCCGATCGACGCTGTCTTTCAGCAGACGCTGTTCCTCGGTGAGGTCGAAATCCATGGCGGCGTTTTCCTGGCGTTTTCTGAAGCGTCGTATCCGGGGGGCGTCGTTTCCTGGGCGGGATCACGATAGCGCAAGCGGGCGGGCCGGCAACCTCGATTGTCACCATCGCACGCTTGCACCCTGCCCCCACCCCGGCGCAGGCTGGCGCCGCATGACAGGGAGAGCCAAACCATGCCACGCTTCACCGGCGGTTGCCTGTGCGGTGCCGTGCGATACGAGGGCAACGCCGAACCCGTCTTCACCGGCATCTGCCATTGCCGTAACTGCCAGCGCGCGACCGGCAGCGCCTTCGCCTCGGTGATCGGCGTGCCCGCCGACGCGCTGAAAATCACCGGCACGCCGAAAACCTTTCGCGACACCGGCGATAGCGGCAAGGCATTGCTGCGCCGCTTCTGCCCCGAATGCGGCTCCACCCTGTTCGACGAGGCCGAAGCCATGCCGGGCGTCGTCATGGTCCTGACCGGCACCCTGGACGACACGAGCTGGATCAAACCCGCGATGGAGATCTTCTGCGACAGCGCCCAACCCTGGGTGGCGCTGGGCGGGGAGATGCAGCGCTTCCCGAAGATGATCGGCTGAACCCAGGCGGGCGGACCGCTCCCATGGGCACGGCTCCAGGTCCCAGCGCGCCCGACGCCCCCGCGCCGGCGCCCGGGACGCCGCCCGGGACGTCGCTGCACGATCTTCCCGCCGGGCGCGCGCTCCGCCACCTGATCGGCGCGGGTCTGGACGACCTGCGTGCCGACCTGCCCCGCGCGCTCGCCGGCGAGGCCGAGGCGGTGCACCGGATGCGCTCCGCGCTGCGCCGCCTGCGCGCGATCCTGCGTGCGTTCCGCCCGGCCCTGCCCGCCTCGGTCGCGCCACGGGAACGCGCGCTGCGGCGCCTCGGCCAGGTCCTGGGTCCGCCGCGCGACTGGGACGTGTTCCTCGACGAAACCCTGCCGCGTGCCGCGGCCGATGGCGTCGCGCCGATCGCGCTCGCGGCGCTGCGACGGGCCGCGACGGCCCGGCGACGCACCGCCTATGCGCGCCTCCGCCGCACCCTGCCCGGCGTGGTCGGCGACACCGCCACGGCGATGCGGGAATGGGCGGAAAAGCTCCCCACCACGGCCTCGCTCACCGTCCCGCTCGCCACGCTGGCGCCCGATCTGCTGGCCCGCCTCGCGCGCCGGGTGCGCGGCGGCGGCCCGGTGATCGCGCGCGGCCAGCGCGAGCCCCTGCACCAGCTTCGCAAACGCACCCGCCGCCTGCGCGACGCCCTGGCCGCCCTGGTCCCGCCCGGCCACGGTCGCGCCGCGCGTGGCGCCCTGGCCGCATCCCGCCATCTGGCGGCACGGCTCGGCCGCATGAACGACGCCGCCACCGCCGCTTCCCTGGCCGCGCGCCTCGGCGGTCCGGGTGGCGCCGGCCCCGCGCCGGCGGCGCTGCTGTCGGACTGGGCCGCCCGGGTCGAGCGCAACGCGATCCGCCACTTGCCCAAAGCCTGGCGCCGCCTGCGCAAAAGCCGTGACCGCTTCGCCGGCACCTCGCCACGGCACGCCTGATCGCGCCTACGCCGCGATCCGCCACACCGTCAGCCGCGCCGCCCCATGCGCGCGCTCGGCCAGAACCTCCCCGGACACTGCCAAAGCCTCATCCCGCCCGGTCTCCGCCACCATCACCGTGCCCGGCCCAATCCACCCCATCGCGCCCAGCCGCGCCACCGCACGCGGCACCAGATCCTGCCCATACGGCGGATCCAGAAACACCAGGCCGCAACATTCACCTGCCGGAACGGAAAGCGCATCCATCGCAAGCACCCGACACGCCGCCTCCGCCCCGCACGCCGCGATATTCGCGCGCAACACCGCCACCGCCGCGCGATCCCGCTCCACAAATACCGCCCGCGCCGCGCCGCGCGATAACGCCTCCAACCCCAACGCCCCCGTCCCCGCGAAAACATCCGCCACGCCAACCCCCTCCATCACCCCACGCCCCCCCCACGGCGCATGAAGCACCATGTCGAACAACGCCTGACGAACCCGATCCGCCGTCGGCCGCGTGCCCGCCCCCGCCGGAACCCGCAGCACCCGCCCGCGCCAGCGCCCGGCAACGATACGGGTCATGCGAGGGGGGGAGGGGAGAGGGAGAAGGCAAGAAAGGCCAGGGGGCGCTGCCCCCTGGACCCCCGCCAAGGGCATCGCCCTTGGAACCCGTCCGTTCTG
>JAKAZN010000526.1 GCA_021815835.1 Pseudomonadota bacterium | reverse complement strand
TTCGTGACCGAGGCCTCGGGGCTGGCGGCGATCGCGGCGACGCGCGCGGCCTATGCCGGGGGCGATCTGCGCGCCCGCCTCGCCCGCCATCACGACCATCCGGACAACGCCTTCCTGGGATGGGCGGACGCCTGGCTGGACCCGGAGTTTCCCCGCGCCTTCGATCTGCGCCCGGCGCTCGCGCGCATCACCGCGCCGACGCTGGTGATCCAGGGCGGCAACGATCCCTATGGCACCGCGCACCAGGCCGAACTCGCCGCCGCGCTGATCCCAGGCGGCGCGCGGCTGGTCTTCCCCGCCGCCGCCCATGCGCCGCATCTGGAAGCCCCGGACGCGACGCTCGGGGCCATCACCGATTTCATCCGCACGCTGCTGCCGGAGACCCAGGATGCCGATTGACTTCCGCACCGAACCGGCGCGCTGGCGCCACTGGCATCTGGATGTGGACGGCAGGGTCGCCACGCTGTCGATGGATGTCGATCCCGCCGGGGGGATCTTCCCCGACTGCGAGCTGAAGCTCAACTCCTACGATCTCGGGGTGGACATCGAGCTGGCGGACGCGGTGCAGCGGCTGCGCTTCGAGCATCCGGAGGTGGGCGCGGTGGTACTGCGTTCGGCCAAGCCGGGCATCTTCTGCGCCGGCGCCAACATCCGGATGCTGGGCCGCGCTGATCACGCCCACAAGGTCAATTTCTGCAAGTTCACCAACGAGACGCGACTCGCGATCGAGGAGGCCGCGGAGGTCTCGGGCCAACCCTGGCTCGCGGCGGTGGCCGCCCCCGCCGCCGGCGGCGGCTACGAGCTGGCGCTGGCCTGCGCGCATATCATGCTGGTCGATGACCGCCGCGCCACCGTCGCCCTGCCCGAAGTGCCGCTGCTCGGCGTGCTGCCGGCCACCGGCGGGCTGACCCGGCTGACCGACAAGCGCCGCATCCGCCGCGACCGCGCCGATGTCTTCTGCACCACCGAGGAAGGGGTGCGCGGCCGGCGCGCGCTGGAATGGTCGCTGGTGGACGAGCTGGTGCCGCCCTCCAAATGGGATGCCGCGGTGGCCGCCCGCGCCGCCGCCCTGGCCGCGACCTCCGACCGCCCGGCCGCCGCGCGCGGGATCGCGCTGACGCCACTGCAACGATCGATCGCGGGCGATACGATCACCTGGCCGCACCTGACCGTCACGCTGGATCGCCCCGGCCGGCGCGCGATCTTCCTGTTGCGCGGGCCGGACGGCGCGCCGGGAGATCCCCATGCCGAGGGCGTCGCCTTCTGGCCGCTGGCGGCGGCGCGGGCGCTGGATGACGCGATCCTGCATCTGCGCGTCAACGAGCCGGAACTCGGCCTCTGGGTGCTCCGCACCGAGGGCGACCCCGGGCTGGTGGCCGCCGCCGACGCCGCGATCGCCGCCGGCGACTGGCTGGCCCGTGAGATCCGCCTGTTCTGGCGCCGCGTGCTGAAGCGGCTCGATGTCTCCTCCCGCAGCCTGGTGGCGCTGATCGAACCGGGCAGTTGCTTCGCAGGCACGCTGGCCGAGCTCGCCTTCGCCGCCGACCGCTGCCTGATGCACGCCGGCGCCTCGGGCAACGCGCCGGCGACGCTGCGGCTGGGCGCGGCCAATTTCGGCGCCTGTCCCATGGGCAACGGGCTGACCCGGCTCGAGACGCGCTTCCTCGGTGCGCCGGAGGCGGTGGCGGCGGCGCGGGAGGCGATCGGGCAGGCGCTGGATGCCGAGGCGGCGGAAGCGCTCGGCCTGGTCACCGAGGCGGTCGATCCGATCGATTGGGAGGATACGGTGCGCCTGCTGCTCGACGAGCGGGCCAGCTTCTCGCCCGACGCGCTTTCGGCGCTGGAGGCCAATCTGCGCTTCGCCGGCCCGGAGACGATGGAGACGCGCATCTTCGGCCGCCTGTCGGCCTGGCAGAACTGGGTGTTCCAGCGCCCCTCGGCGGTCGGCGAGGCCGGCGCGCTGCGCCGCTACGGCAGCGGCACGCGGCCCGAATTCGATCCCGCCCGGGTTTGATCAGTCGAGCGGCAGGACCCCATGCAGATGCGCGCCCAGCTCGGCATCCGGCGTTTTCATCAGGTCCTTCGGCAGCGTGGCGTGCAGCTTCGCGCGCGCCGGCGCCCCCAGCGCCTCGGTCAACAGGGCGAGGCTGCGCGGCAGGGCCACCAGCACCAGCGCGTCGAATCGCTCGCTGTCGATCCGCGCCGCCACCGCCTCTGCGAAGGCGCGCTCCGCCTGCTGCTTCGGATCGTGGCGCGGGGTGAACGCATGACGGGTCGGGCTCGCGCTTTCGAAGCTGCGACCCTGGCGGTCGGAAACGAGGTCGGACACGCGCTTGCCCGCCGTGTCGGAGGTCAGCACCGCGTCCGTGGTGAAGCCGGATACCGCGCCGGGGCGCACCAGCCGCGCGCGCTCGCCATCGGCCAGCACGATCAGCAGCCGTTCGGGATGACGCATGGCAAGCCCCCTTCGGTTCCATCGAAGCGAAAGCCTAGCCCCGACCACGGGAGGCATGATTGACCCAGATCAACGCGCGCCCTCCGCTCCGGCGCTGCCATCCGGGGGATGCCCTACCCATCGATCCTCGATCTGCCCGCCCCAGTGCGCCGCGCCCTGCCCGAGCACGCGCAGGAGATCTACCGCGCCGCCTTCAACCACGCCTGGCCCCATGCGGCCGACGAGGCGACCGCGCACCGCATCGCCT
>JAKAZN010000525.1 GCA_021815835.1 Pseudomonadota bacterium | reverse complement strand
GCCGGATGCCGCGGGGATCGTACAGCGGGCGGGCGCGGGAGAGCACGGTGACCCCGGGGGCGGTACCGGCGGCGTGGAGGTCGGGGGGAAAGAGCGTGGCGAAGCTGGCGGGATCGGGGGTCTGGGCGCGCGCTGGGTGGGCCAGGAAGGCGCAGGCCAGGGCGGCGCAGCACAGAGCGAAAACGGCGCGCCGCGCGCGGCGGTGGGAACGGCGATGGGCGGTGGGGCGCGGGGACGCATCCATGGCGCGCAGGAAAGCGCGGGAGGGTTAACAGATTATGGTATGCCGCCGGGACGGTCGCGGAATTTCCGTCCGGAAGCTGCTTGCCGTCAGGTGGCGTCACGGCCATTCTCCCCGACCAGGGAGGACGGAAGCGAATGCAGGTATTCATCGTCCAGGCGCTCGGTTACCTTGCCTCGGCCCTGGTGTTCGCCGCCTTCTACATGCGCACGATGCTGCCGCTGCGCGGCATCGCGATCGCCAGCAACGTAACGTTCCTGGCCTATGGAATCGCGCTGGGTCTCTGGCCGGTGGCGATCCTGCATGCGCTGCTGCTGCCGCTCAATATCGTCCGCCTGGTCCAGGCGCGTCGCCTGCTCTCCGACATCGCCGCCGCGCGTGACGACGACGTGGCGATCCACACGCTGGTGGCCGCGCTGCATCCGCGGCGGGAGGCAAAAGGCACAATCCTGTTCCGTAAGGGAGAAAGGGGCGACAGCGCCTATTACATCGCCACCGGGGAGGTGCGGTTTCCGGAGATCGGCGCCAGCATCGGCGCCGGCCAGCTCTTCGGCGAGATGGCATTGCTGTCCACCGGGCGGCAGCGCACCGCCTCGGCGGTCTGCGCGACCGATGTCGTATTGTATCACATCAACGAGCAGGCGTTCCTCGCGGCCTTCCACCAGAACCCATCCTTCGCCTTCGCGCTCACGCAACTGATCGGCAAGCGGCTGCTGGCGAACACGGCGCGGCTGGAAGCGGCGCTCGCCGAGGCCCAGGCGGGGGGGCCGGGTCGGATGACCGCAGTGAGCGCCGACGGTCCGGGTCAGTAGAGACCAGGGATCATCCGCGCGGTACGGGCGCGGTAGGCTGCATATTCGGCGCCAAAGGTCTCGGCGAGCAGCCGTTCCTCCGCGCCGATGCGGCCGAGCAGCGGCGGGATCAGCAGCGCGGTGAGCACCACGCCGGCGACAGAGCGGAACGCCAGGCTCCAGCCCAGTGAGCCGATCAGCAGGCCGAGATAGCTGGGGTGGCGGATGGTCGCGTAGATGCCGGTGGTGAGCAACCGATGCCCGGGTTGGATCGCCACCAGGCCGCTGAAGCGGTCGCCGAGGACGAAGACGGGCCAGAGCCGCAGCGCGCCCCCGGCGGCGAACAGGGCGACGCCGACCCAGCGGATGGTTTCGCCGTCGAGCGACCAGAGATCCCGCCGGTCGGTCCAGGGTGGGACGAGGGCGGTGAGCACCCCGAGCACGGCGAACACCGGCAGGACCCAGCGATTGGCGCGGTCCTCCCGTATCCCCGGGCTGAGGCTGCCGCCCGCGAAGGCGCTGGCGACGCCCATCGCGACCAGGGCGACGGCGAGCCCGATCAGCGGTGGGTGGGCGAGAAACGCCGCCGGTCCGCCGCGGAGCAGGACGGCGAGGACCAGATAGCCGCCGGTGCCGACGGCGAGCGCGATCAGGCGACGGGGCGAGGGGCGGTGCATGGCCTGGGTCTCCGGGCCGCGATCCGTCGCGACCGACCGGCGGGCGGAATTTGCCGCCGCGCGTGGCGGATATGATAGCATGGCCGAAATCCCGTCAGGAGGAGGAGGCAGAGATGGATACCAACGAGATCAGGCCGGCGCCGTGCATCGTCCACGCCGATACCGCGCCGGCGTTGCGCCCGTTCGGGATCGACATGCGGATGGTGCTGGGGGCGGAGGCGACCGGGGGTTCGTTCTCCCTCATCACGGCCACGCTGGAGCCGGGCCAGGGACCGCCGCCGCATCTGCACACCGACCGCGACGAGTATTTCTACGTGCTGGAAGGGACCTACGCGGTCTCGGTGAACGGGCGGGAGTCCACGATCGGGGCGGGGAGCCTGGTGTTCGTGCCGCGCGGCACGGTGCACGCGTTCCATAACAGCGGCACGACCGCGGGGCGGCTACTGGAATGGACGATCCCGGGGGAGAACTCGCGGTATTTCGCGGCGGTGGATGCGATGGAACGCGCGGGCGGGTTCGATCCGGAGAAATTCGCGGCGATCAACCGGGAGTTCGCGACGGAGTTCGTGGCGTAGGGGCGGCCCGACGCGCCGCCGTTGCCGCGCGGGCCTGCCATGAAAACGGCAATGGCATTCTCCCTCCGCGGAACGAGAGAAGGCGGGGCGCGGCAGGGCGTATGCGATCAGCCGGGTGTCCCCGCGCGATGCCAACCGCCGATCGGATTGTCGCGTCGGCGGGCGCCAGGAACGCCGGCGCCGGCGACGCGGGAACACGCCCGGCGGGCCACCAGGGGAGATGCGGGCGGGCCGGCCGACGCTGTGCCGGATGCTGGGCGTCGTCCTGCCCGCCGAATTCAAGCCGCCGCCGCCACCAAAACCGGAGGGCGCGGAGGCGGAGCCAGACGCGGAACCGAAACCCCCGCGCCGCCGCCGCCGTCGCCTGTGGCGCCCGCCCTCGCGGCGGTCGGACATGCTGTCGCTGGTGCGGATGGGCACGAA
>JAKAZN010000524.1 GCA_021815835.1 Pseudomonadota bacterium | reverse complement strand
GGCGGTATGGATGAACTCGACGCAGGCGGCGAGGTTGACATGGCGGTCCCCGCCGGCGGCGTCGGGGTAGCCGCAGAGCCGGGCGCAGGCCAGGGTCAGGAGCGGGCGCAGCCGTTTGCCCCCCGCCGCTACCAGATGCGCGGCGAGTTGCGGGATCAGCGCCACCGGGCTGTCCATCCGCGCGACGATGGTGCGGTTGCAGGCGTCCAGATCGGCGTGCACTAGGCCGAGCAGGGCGGCAAGCGCGTCCTCGTGCTGGCCGGGATGCGCGGGCGGGCCGGGTGAGGTAGCGATCACGCCTAAAACAGGCTCCCGGCTGGAGGCGGCGGAACGAGATTTCAGGATATTGGTGCGCCGCAAAACGCGTCAAGGCGCGACCGGGCAGCGGAACTCAGGCGGCTTCCTCGGTTTCAAGCGCCGGCGGGGGCGGGACGGCCTTGCCCTCCCGTTCCAGCCGGTCGTTGGCGAGCGCGATCGCGGCGTTCAGGTCGGTCTGCGAACAGAGCCCCAGGATCACCGGATCGCGCGGCTTGATATTGGCACTGTTCCAGTGGCTGCGGTCGCGGATCTTCTGGATGGTTTCCTTGGTGGTGCCAAGCAACTTGCCTACCTGCGCTTCGGTCAGCTGCGGGTAGTTGCGCAGCAGGAAGGCGATCGCGTCCGGGCGGTCGTTGCGCTTTGCCACCGGCGTGTAGCGCGCGCCGCGGCCGCGCTTGGGGGCTGGCATGTTGGAGGGCAGCAGCTTCAACCGCGCGTCCGGATCGGCCTCGCAGCGGCGGATGTCCTCGGCGGTGATCTGCCCGTTCGCCACCGGGTCGTAGCCGACGATACCGGCCGCGACCTCACCGTCGGCGATGGCCTGCACCTCCAGCGGGTGCATCCCGCAGAGATCGGCGATCTGGGTGAAGCTGAGGGCGGTTTTTTCGATCAGCCACACGGCGGTAGCCTTGGGCATCAGCGGCAGGGCCATGGTCTTCCCCTTGAATTCACTGCCCCGCGCCGGAAACGCCTCCCCCGGGCCGGCCTGGGGGCGGTCCCACGGCTGCGGCGCGGGTTGGAACGCGCCGCGATCGCGGGCAGAAAGGGGATATGCCGACCGGGGCGAGGCGGGTCAACCCCGCGCGCCGGCCGGGCCATCCCAGGAGAGCCGCGATGCTGCAGGACGAAGACGCCGCCCCGAAGCCCCGTGCCCGGCTGGAGCGACCGGTGCTCGATCCGCTGGGGGTCGAGGAACTCACCGCCTATATCGCGGAATTGCGCGCCGAGATCGCCCGCGCGGAAGCCGAGATCGCGCGCAAGGCAACCCATCGCAGCGCGGCGGACGCCTTCTTCCGCCGGCCGTGATGGGTGGGTTCAGATCAGGCGGAGATTGGTGGCCGCGGCCTTGCCGCGCTCCATGCTGACCTCATACGTGACTTTCTGGCCGTCATTCAGGCCCTTGAGCCCCGCAGCCTGGACCGCGGTGACGTGCACGAACACATCCTTGCCGCCATCCTCGGGCATGATGAACCCAAAACCCTTGGTGGCGTTGAACCACTTCACGGTGCCGATCGCCATCTGTCGTTACGTCCTTCGCGGCGGGATCAGAGCGGGCGCAGATTGGTGGCCGCGGCCTTGCCGCGCTCCATCGCAACCTCGTAGGTCACCTTCTGGCCTTCGTTCAGGCCACGCAGCCCGGCGGCCTGTACCGCGGTGATGTGGACGAACACGTCCTTGCCGCCGTCTTCCGGCATGATGAACCCAAAACCCTTGGTGGTGTTGAACCACTTGACAGTGCCGATCGCCATCTTCGTGCTTTCCGTTCCGGATGATGACCGCGCGAGCTGCGCGGTCGGGAGACAACCCTGCCTTTGGTCGCCTTGTGGAGCACCCGGGATACGGGAGGCGCAGCAAGTCAAGCCAAATGCGATTGCGGGACCTATTTGGTACGGAAACAGGTTGGCCTGTCAATGATCCTGGCCTGGACGCGCCTCAGAGCCGCGCGTACCCGGCCAGGACCGGCACGCAGGACCCGGCGACGGTCGCAATGATGGCGCCGTCGGGGGCGCGTCGCGCGGCGGCCTCGATCCGGCTGGGCCGGCCCAGCGCTTCGCCCTGATCGATGTCGAGCGTGGCAGAAGCTTCCTGGCTGCGCGCAAGCAGCAGCGCGACCAGCGCCGCCGCGGCGCTGCCGGTGGCGGGGTCTTCGGTCACGCCCGACAAGGGTGCGAACATGCGCACGCGGCGCCGGGTGGGGTCGGCCCCGGGTCGGCAATGCAGCAGCAGCTTGAACCCGGGTGCCGCGGGAAAGCGCGTCGCGGCAGCGCGCAGCGCGGCCAGGTCGGGGGCGGCGCGGGCCAGGGCGGCGATGTCCGCGACCTCGGCAATCGCGAACGGCATCCCGACCGAGGCGATCGCTGGTGGATGGAGCGCGGTGACGATCTCTGCCGCCGTCAGGCCGGCGCAGGCGGCGATGATGTCGGGCGGGACCTCGGCGGCCACTGTCAGGGGCCGCGGCGCGGCGACCCTGGCGCCGGTGACCGTGCCGCTGGCATCGCGCAGCAGATCGACCGCGACCAGGCCGGCCGGCTCCTCGAACAGAAAGCGCGCCGGCGGGTTGGGCTGGCGATGGGCGAGCACGAAGGCGGTGCCCACATTGGGATGGCCGGCAAAAGGCAGTTCCTCCCGCGGACCGAAGATGCGCACCCGCGCGGTATGGGCGGGGTCTT
>JAKAZN010000523.1 GCA_021815835.1 Pseudomonadota bacterium | reverse complement strand
GGCGAACCGGGTGAGGGCCCCCCCTCACCCGCCACCGCTCAGCGCCAGCGCGCGCGCATATACCAGCTTGCGGGGCAGACCCGTCGCGGCCGCGACCAGCGCCGCCGCGTCGCGCACGCTCTGCCCCGCCAGCGCCGCGCGCAGTTGCGCGTCCAACCCCGCCTCCGCCACCGCCATCTCCTCGGCCGGCGGACCCAGCAGCACCGTGATCTCCCCCCGCGGCGGCGTTGCCTCCGCCCAGGCAGCCAGCGCGGTCACGCTGCCCCGCCGCACTTCCTCGAAGGTCTTGGTCAGTTCCCGCGCCACCGCGGCCGGGCGATCGCCGAACACCTGGGCCAGATCGCCCAGCATCTCGGCCAGCCGGTGCGGCGCCTCGTACCAGATCAGGGTCGCCGCCAGCCCCGCGCGCTCGGCGGCTCGCAGGCCGGCGAAGGCGGCGCGTCGTGCCGCCGCGCGCGGCGGTGGAAACCCCAGCACCAGGAACGGCAGCGGCGGCAGCCCCGACAGCACCAGCGCCGTCACCGCCGCGTTCGGCCCCGGCACCGCGCGCACCGCCGTCCCCGCCGCGATCGCCGCGCGCACCAGCCGAAAGCCGGGGTCGGAGACCAGGGGCGTGCCCGCGTCCGAAATCAGCGCCACCGTCGCCCCCGCCTCCAGCCGCTTCAGCACCGCCGGGATGCGCGCGTCTTCGTTATGTTCATGCAAGGACAAGGTGCGCGCGCGCAGCCCCAGCGCCGACAGCAGCCGGGCGCTGCGCGCGGTATCCTCGCACAGCACCAGATCGGCCTCCGCCAGCGCGGCGCGCGCGCGCGGCGACACGTCGCCGAGGTTGCCGATCGGCGTGGAAACCAGCACAAGACCGGGAACAGGCGCGGCGGGATCGGCGGACCGGTCCGCTTCGCGCGGCTTCTCAGGGGGTGCGGCGGATGCGTCGGCGGTCATTGCTGCTCCTGGGCGCGGGCCTGGGCCTCGGCGGGTGCACGGTGGGCCCGGACGGCGGCTCGGGTGGGTATTACCCGATTCCTGGCCCCGGCTCCCCCGGCGGCTACGGTGCGCCCGAACCGCTCGGCGCGGGCGGGGCGGTCCCGGCGGGCGGATCGGCCGGCCCGGTGGGCCTGCTGCTCCCGCTCAGCGGTCAACTCGCCGCGATCGGCCGGCCGATGCGCCAGGCCGCGGAACTGGCGCTGGCCGAACCCGGCGCACCGCCCTTGCTGGTGGAGGATACCGGCGGCGCGCCCGAGGGCGCGGCGCAGGCGGCGCGCGCGGTGCTCGGGCGCGGGGCGCGGATGGTGCTCGGGCCGCTGACCGCGCCGGAAACCCAGGCCGCCGCCGCCCTCACCTTGTCCGCCGGCGTGCCGATGTTGGCCTTCACCAACGATCCGGCGATGGCCCGGCCCGGCGTGTGGGTGCTCGGCATCACCCCGGGCCAGCAGGTGCGGCGGCTGGTCGCGGCCGGATTGCGCGACGGGCGCACCCGGTTCGCGGCCCTGCTGCCGGACAGCCCGTTCGGGCGACTGATGGCGGACGCGCTGACCGAGGCCACGCGGGAAGCGGCGATCGGCGCGCCGGAGATCCGGTTCCATGCCGGCGGGATGGCCTCGATCAACGCCACCACCCGCGCCCTGTCGGGCTACGCCGGGCGCTGGGGGCCGATCGAGCAGCAGATCCGCGCCGCCGCCGCCACCGGCACCCTGGCCGGCCGGCGCAAGGCCGCCCAGTTGCGCAAGGCGGTGCCGCCGCCGCCGCCGTTCGACGCGCTGCTGCTCGCCGATACCGGCGAAAGCCTGCAGGAGATCACGGCCCTGCTCGCCTACTACGTGGTCAGCGAGCCCACGGTGCGGATCATGGGTCCGGCGCTGTGGGCGGATCCCCGCAGCGGGTCCGGCCGGCTGCCCGGCGCCTGGTATGCCGCCCCGGATCCGGACAGCCGCGCGAATTTCGCCGCCGCCTTCGCCGCGCGGTATGGCGCCCCGCCGCCGGGCGTGGCCGATCTCGCCTACGACGCGGCCGCGCTCGCCCGTGTGCTGGCGCCTGCGGGCGATAGCGCCTCGGCACTGACCGCGCCCACCGGCTTCGCCGGAATCGACGGCGTGTTGGTGCTGCGCCCGGACGGGCATGTGCGGCGGGGTCTCGCGGTGTTTGCCGTCTCCCGCGGCGGGCCGCGCCTGATCGCCCCGCCGCCGGCGCGGCTGCCGGCGTGATCCCTCGCCGCGTCTGGGACCTGCCGACCCGGCTGTTTCACTGGGCGGTCGTGGTGCTGGTGGCCACGAGCTGGCTCACCCAGGAGGAAGGCTGGATGGGCTGGCATTTCTACGCCGGCTACGCGCTGCTGACCTTGTTGCTGTTCCGCCTCGCCTGGGGCGTGCTGGGCAGCGAGACCGCGCGCTTCGCCCAGTTCCTCCGCCCGCCCTGGACCGCGCTCGCGCATCTGCGGGACTTGCATCGGCGCGAGCCGGATCATCAGGTCGGCCATAATCCGGCCGGGGGCTGGATGGTGGTGGCGCTGCTGGCGCTGCTCGGGTTCCAGGTCGGCACCGGCCTGTGCGCGAACGACCAGGTGGAGACCTACGGCCCCTTCGCCAACGCGCTGGGCCAGAGCCTGAGCGACCGGATCAGTTCGCTGCACGCGCTGGGATTCACGTTGATCGAGATCGCGGTGGCGCTGCACGTGGCGGCGATCGTGCTCTACGCGGCGTTCAAGCGGCATAACCTGG
>JAKAZN010000522.1 GCA_021815835.1 Pseudomonadota bacterium | reverse complement strand
CGTCGCCCCTGATCCCTCCGCGCCTTCCGTCAGCCGGCGTCCGCGCCTTCCAGCGCATGGCGCTGGATTTTCCCCGTCGTGCTGCGCGGCAGCGCCTCCATCGGCACGAAACGCACCGCGCGCGGGCGCTTGTAGCCGGCGAGCGATGCGCGGCAGAGCGCCTCGATATCGGCCTCCGTCAGCGCCGGATCGCGGCGCACCACGAAGGCGCACGGGATCTCGCCCCAGCGCGGGTCGCGTTGGCGCACCACCACCGCTTCGGCCACCCGCGGGTCGGCCAGCAGCACGCGCTCGATCTCGGCCGGGTAGATGTTCTCGCCGCCCGATTTGATCATGTATTTGGCGCGATCGATGAAATCATACGTGCCGTCCGGGTTGCGGCGGAACAGATCGCCCATGCGGAAATACCCGTCGGCAAAGTCCCGCCGGTTGGTCTCGGCGGCGTCCCAGTAGCCGTTGAACACGGTGGGGCCGCGGATCGCCATCTCCCCGGTGGCGCCGTCGGGGACCTCGGCGCCGTCGGGATCAAGCAGGCGCAGGTCGCACAGCGCGCTTTGCCGCTTGGCCAGGCTCCGTGGCACCGTCCCGGGTGGGATCAACGCCGCCGAGGCCGGCGGCAGACCCGTTTCCGTCGCGCCGAAACTGTTCAGGTACGGTGCGGCCAGCAACCGCGTGATCTCGGCGAGCTCATGGCCCGGCACCAGATCCGCCATCGCGCCGATGGCGCGGATGCCCGCGGGGCGGATCGGGCGCGCGGTCAGCTCCGCGATCATCGGCGCGATCGCGCCGGGCATCAGCACCAGCCACCCCAGCGGAAACCGCGCCGCGGCCTCGGCGATCGCGCCCGGCTGCATCCCGTCCACCACGATCACCGGCCCGCCCGACATCAGCGCGGCCAGCAGGTGATCCGCCGAGGCCATGTGGAACATCGGCGCCCAGGCACAGAACCCGTCCGCCGGCCCGATCCCGAGATCGAGGCGGAACGCCGCAAGCCGGGCGAGTTCGGCCCGCTGGCTAATCAGCGCGCCCTTGGGCAGCCCCGTGGTGCCGCTGGTGTAAAGAATCAACATCCCGTCCTCGGGGTCGGACGGAACCGGCGGCGGATGGGCTGGGGCGGCCTCGATCAGCGCCTCATACGCCGCGCCCAGCACCAGCACCGTCCCGCCGGCCGGCGGATCGAGCGCGGCCAGCGCGGCCTGGTGGCGGGGCGAGGCGATGGTGAGCACCGGGCCCACCAGGCGCAGGCAATGGGCGAGCTCGGGCGCGGCCAAGCGCCAGTTCTGGCAGGCCAGGATCGCGCCGATGCGCGCGCAGGCGAGCATGACCTCCACATATTCGCCCCGGTTCTCCGACAGGATGGCGATGCGGTCACCCCGCGCCACGCCCCGCGCGGCCAACCCGGCGGCCAGACGCTCCACCCGCGCGGCGAGGGCGGCGAAACTCAGGCAGCGCCCCTCGGCGAGAAGGGCCGGTGCGGTGGGGTGGGCACGGGCGCGGGCGAGGAACAATTCGGCGACGCCAAGGCGGCCGGCGCGGAGAATGTCTGGTTCGGGCATGGCGGGTCCTGAGCCGGCGCGGGTTTTCCTCCCGCGCCGACCGTGCCTAGAGTAGCGCCGTGCGGCGCCCTCCGGCCAGTCCGGGTGCCCGCCCGCAAGGCCAGTCCGGGCGACCGCCCGCAAGGAGAGTCCGCCATGTCCCCCCCGTTCGGTGCCAACTCCAACGCTGCCCGCGACATCGCCAGCGTGCTGCACCCCTATACCGACCTCGAGGCGCATCTCAGCGTCGGCCCGACCGTCATCACCCATGGCAAGGGCGTCCGGGTGTGGGACGACGCCGGGAAGGATTATATCGAGGCGGTGGCGGGCCTCTGGTGTGCCTCGCTGGGGTTCGATAACGAACGCCTGGTGGAGGCCGCCGCGCGGCAGATGCGCAAGCTGCCCTTCTATCACGGATTCACTGCCAAATCGCACGAACCCTGCATCGAACTCGCGGAGATGCTGCTGGCCCGCGCGCCGGTGCCGATGAGCAAGGTGTTCTTCGCCAATTCCGGTTCGGAAGCGAACGACACCGCGATCAAGATGATCCGCTACATGAACAACGCGCTGGGCCGGCCGGCGAAGAAGAAGATCGTGGGGCGGGTGAAGGGCTACCACGGCATCACGCTCGCCGCCGCCTCGCTGACCGGCCTGCCGGCCAATCACCGCAGCTTCGACGTGCCGCTGCCCGGCTTCGTGCATACCATGACCCCGCATCACTACCACGAAGCCAGGCCGGGCGAGGACGAGGACGCGTTCGCCACCCGCTGCGCGGAGGCGCTGGAACGGCTGATCCTGGCGGAAGGGCCCGAGACCGTCGCCGCGATGTTCGCCGAGCCCGTGATGGGCGCCGGCGGCGTGATCGTGCCCCCGCGCGGCTATTTCCCGAAGATCCAGGCGGTCTGCCGCAAGTATGACGTGCTGTTCGTCGCCGATGAGGTGATCTGCGGCTTCTGGCGCACCGGCAGCTACTGGGGCAGCCAGACGCTGGGGATCGAACCCGACATCCTGGTCTGCGCCAAGGCGCTGTCCTCGGCCTATCTGCCGATCAGCGCGGTGATGGTGAACGAGCGCGTGTTCCAGGCGCTGGCCGCGGAAAGCCACAAGATCGGCACCTTCGGCCACGGCTTCACCTATTCCGGCCATCCGGTGCCGGCGGCGGTCGCCATCGAGACGCTGAAAATCTACGACGAGACC
>JAKAZN010000521.1 GCA_021815835.1 Pseudomonadota bacterium | reverse complement strand
GAGCGCGATCCGCCCGCGCGCCGGATGGCCTACGCGCGACGCCGGCACCATCAGCCCGATCGGCGCGGAATGGTCGAAGCCCTTGCCCATGTCCCAGGGCTTGCCTTCCTTCTTCGCCTGACCCTGCAGATCCCGCCGGGTCAGGTCGAGGCCCGCCGCGTAGCCCCACACATGGGCCAGCGCGTCGGCCTCGGCGATGTCGGCGCCACCTTCGGCGAGGCCCACGACCAGCTCCATCTCGTGGTGCAGATCGGCGGTGGCCGGCGGATAGGGGGTGTCTGCCCCGTTCGTCACCAGCGCGTCGGCCGGCTTCATGAAGAAGAACGGCGGCTCCCGATCCGGATCGCTCCCCATCTCGCGCGCATGGGCGGCGTAGTTGCGTCCGACGCAGAACACCCGGCGGACCGGGAAGGCGCCGCCGCCGGCAACGGGGATGGCGACGATGGCGGGCGGGGGCAGCACGAACTCGGTCATGGGGGCGGCTCCGTGGGTGTCGCGGTCAGGCGCCGGCGGTGGCGGCCACCTCGGCGGCGAAATCGGCGGTCTGTTTCTCGATCCCCTCGCCGAGCGAGAAACGGGCGAAATCGGCGACCTTGGCGCCGGCCTTGGCCAGCACCGCTTTCACCCGGCTCTCGCCGTCATGCACCCAGACCTGCTCCAGCAAAACCACTTCCTCGTAGTATTTGCGGATGCGCCCATCGACCATCTTCTCGATGATGGCCTCGGGCTTGCCGGAGGCGCGGGCCTGGTCGGCGAGGATCGAACGCTCCCGATCCAGCGCGGCGGGATCAACCGCGCCGGTATCGATCGCGTCGGGCCGGGAGGCGGCGATGTGCATGCCAATCTGGCGGCCGAGGATTTCCAGCCCTTCCAGTTCGGACGGGGCTTCCAGCGCCACCGCGACGCCGATGCGCCCGAGGCCCGGGCGCAGCGGCTGGTGCACGTAGGTCGCCACCGCGCCCTGATGCACGCGCAGCACGCGGGCGCGGCGGAGGCTCATGTTCTCGCCGATCGTGGCGATCAGATGCGTGAGCTCCTCGGCCACGTTGCGCCCGGTTCCCGGGAACGGGGCGGCATTCAGCGCGGCGAGATCCTCGCCCGCGTCGAGCGCGATGGCCGCGACGGTGGCGACGAAATCCTGGAACGCCACGTTGCGGGCGACGAAATCGGTCTCCGCGTTGACTTCCACCACCGAAGCCGCGCGCGGGGCGGTGGCCACACCCACCAGCCCCTCGGCGGCGACGCGGCCGGATTTCTTCGCCGCGGCCGCGAGGCCCTTCTTGCGCAGCCAGTCGATCGCCGCTTCCATGTCGCCGCCGTTTTCCGTCAGCGCGCGCTTGCAATCCATCATTCCCGCGCCGGTCTTCTCGCGCAGGTCCTTCACCAGGGCAGCCGTGATCTCGGCCATGAGCAGGGTTCCAGTCGTCAATTAAGGTCAGGCGGGAGCGTGCTCGGCCGGAATTTCGGCCTCCGGCATCGCTTCGATGGGCAGATCCTCGGCGGCGCCGAGATCGGCACCCGAGGCGGAGAGCTCGGCGCTGATGCCGTCCAGCACCGCCCCGGAAACCAGATCGCAATAGAGCGTGATGGCGCGGATCGCATCGTCGTTGCCGGGGATCGGGTAGGTCACGCCCACGGGGTCGGAATTGCTGTCCAGCACGGCGACCACGGGGATGCGCAGCTTGGTGGCTTCCTCGACCGCCAGCTTCTCCTTGTTCGTGTCGATGATGAACAGGATGTCCGGCAGGCCGCCCATGTCCTTGATGCCGCCCAGCGCGCGTTCGAGCTTGTCGCGCTCGCGCGTCATGTTCAGCACTTCTTTCTTGGTCAGGCCCTCGGTGTTGCCGCCCAGCGTCTCCTCGATCTGGCGCAGGCGCTTGATGCTGCCGGTGATCGTCTTCCAGTTGGTGAGCGTGCCGCCGAGCCAGCGATGGTTGATGTAGTACTGGCCGCAACGCTTGGCTGCGTCCGCTACGTAATCGGCGGCGGCGCGCTTGGTGCCGACGAACAGCACGCGCCCGCCGGCGGCGGTCACGTCGCGGACCGCGCGGAGCGCGCGATCCAGCATCGGCACGGTCTGCTGGAGGTCGATGATATGGACCTGGTTGCGCACCCCGAACAGGAAGGGCGCCATGCGCGGGTTCCAGCGCCTGGTGTGGTGGCCAAAATGCACGCCAGATTCAAGCAGTTGGCGCAGGGTGAATTCGGGCATCGCCATGAGCGTGCTCCTTTCCTTCGTCCGGTTGAGCCTCCGCGGGGCCTGGCCGAGGATCGGCACCGGACCCGGGATTTCCCCCGGGAAAGGCGCCCCGCGTGTGAATTACCGCGGGCGCGTCGCACCCTTGGCGCGCGGCATATGGCGGAGACGGCGGGAAAACGCAAGATGGGGTTCACCCCGAAGGGTTGTCCAGCGCCTCGCGCAACCGGAAGCGCATAACCTTGCCGGACCCGGTGCGGGGGATCTCGGCCACGATCTCGATCGCGTGCGGCAGCTTGTAGGCCGAAAGCAGGGCCCGGCAATGCGCGAGCAGGGCGGCAGCCTCGAAGCCGGCCGGATCTCGCGGCACGACGAAGGCCACCGGAACCTCGCCCAGGGTGGCGTGCGGGATGCCGACCACGGCGCAATCCTGGACCGCGTCGAAGGCAATGACGGCTTCCTCCACCTCGGCCGGGGCGATGTTCTGTCCGCCGCGGATGATGAGCTCCTTGAGCCGACCGGTGATGGTGAGGAA
>JAKAZN010000520.1 GCA_021815835.1 Pseudomonadota bacterium | reverse complement strand
CGCAACGGCGCGGGCAAATCGACCCTGCTGCGCGCGATTTCCGGCGATCTGGTGCCCGATGGCGGAGAAATCCGCCTGGCGGCCCGCGCGCGCATGGCCTCGGTGCGCCAGGAAGCGCCGGAGGGGCCCGCTAGTCTGCTCGATACGGTCTTGGCGGCCGATCCCGAGCGCCTGGCCTTGCTCGCGGAAAGCGAGACCGCCGCCCCCGACCGACTGGCCGATATCCATGAACGGCTGCGCGCGATCGGCGCCGACAGCGCGCCCGCCCGCGCGGCGGCGATCCTGGCCGGACTGGGCTTCGACGAGGCGGCGCAGGGGCGCGCGGTGGCGGCCTTCTCCGGCGGCTGGCGGATGCGCGTCGCGCTCGCCGCGGCCCTGTTCGCCGCCCCGGATCTGCTGCTGCTCGACGAGCCGACCAATCATTTGGACCTGGAAGCGACCTTGTGGCTGGAGGGATGGCTCGCGCGGTTTCCCGGCGCGGCGCTGATCGTTTCGCATGATCGGTTCCTGCTCGATCGCGCCGTGCACGCGATCGCGCATCTGGACCGGGGGAAATTATCCCTGACCCCCGGCGGATTCGACGAATTCGTGCGGATCCGCACCGAACGCGCCACCCAGCAGGCGCGCGCGGCCGAGCGCGTCGCGGCCGAGCGGGCGCATATCCAGAGCTTCATCGACCGCTTCCGCGCCAAGGCCACCAAGGCGCGTCAGGCGCAGTCGCGGATCAAGGCGCTGGCCCGGCTGCCGGCGATCGAGGCGGTGATCGAGGACACGCCGACCCATTTCTCCTTCCCCGAGCCGGCCCGGCTGGCGCCGCCGATCCTGGCGCTGGATCGGGTCTCGGCGGGCTATGACGGGGTTCCGGTGCTGGCGGGGATGTCGTTGTCGATCGATACCGAGGACCGGATCGCGCTGCTCGGATCCAACGGCAACGGCAAATCGACCTTCGCGAAACTACTGGCCGGGCGGCTCGCGCCGCTGGGGGGCGAGATCCGGCGCGGACCGAAGCTGCGCGTGGGCTATTTCGCGCAGCATCAGACCGAGGAGCTGGTGGCCGGGGAAACCCCGATCACGCATATGGCCGGCGCCCTGCCGCGCGCGACGGAAACCCAGCTGCGCGCCCAGCTCGCCCGCTTCGGGCTGGACGCGGACCGGGCCGGCACCCCGGTCGGGTCGCTCTCGGGCGGGGAGAAGGCGCGGCTGCTGCTGGCGCTGGCGACGCGCGAGGCGCCGCATCTGTTGATCCTGGACGAGCCCACCAACCATCTGGATATCGACGCGCGCGAGGCGCTGGTGAAGGCGCTGGCGGATTTCCAGGGCGCGGTGCTGCTGATCACGCATGATCCGCATCTGGTGGAGCTGGTCGCCGAGCGGCTGTGGCTGGTCGCGGACGGCGCGGTGCGCCCGTTCGACGGCGATCTGGAGGAATACCGCACGCTGCTGGCCGAACGCGCGCGCCCGGCCGCGCCGGCGGGCGAAAGCGGCGGGCGGCGGGAGGACCGGCGGGAACGCGCCGAGGCGCGCGCCGCGCTGGCGCCGCTGCCGCGGCGGGCGCGGGAGGCGGAGGCCTCGCTCGCGCGGCTGGCCGCGGAGCGCGCGAAGATCGAGGCGAAGCTGGCCGACCCCGCGCTGTATGCGCCGGGGCGCGGGGCGGAGATCGCGGCGGCGCAGACCCGGCTGGCGGAGCTCGCCCGCGCGGCGGAGACGGCCGAGGCGGCGTGGCTGGACGCCGAGGCGGCATTGGAAGGCGCGGGCTGAACCGAGCCGCGAAACCAGTTCGGGGCGATTGCCGGTGCGCCCGTGGCATAGGCGATCGCCCTGTGAACCGACCGGGCGTCGATTGACCTTGAGGGGTCCCGCGCCTAGCGTCCGCGCTCTCAGGAGAAGGAAAATCCAGTCATGCACAACAAGGTGAAGCAGAAATTGAAGGCCGGGAAAGCGGTGGTGAATGGCTGGCTGGCCATTCCCTCCGGCTTTTCGGCCGAAGTCATGGCCCAGTCAGGCTGGGACAGCGTCACCGTCGATATGCAGCACGGGGTGCAGGATTATCTGTCGATGGTGCAATGCTTCCACGGCATGGGCGCGCAGCCTGTCACGCCGCTGGTCCGCGTGCCGTGGAACGAGCCCGGCATCATCGGCAAGGTGCTGGACGGCGGCGCCTGGGGCGTGATCTGCCCGATGGTGAACAACAAGGAAGAAGCGAAACGACTCGCCGATGCGTGCCTCTATCCGCCCGCCGGCAAGCGCTCCAACGGCCCGATCCGCGCCGGCGCCTATGGCGAGACCACCAGCTACCAGAGCACCGCCAATGACGAGGTGCTGGTGATCCCGATGATCGAGACGCAGGAGGCGATCGACAATATCGGCGCGATCCTCGATGTGCCGGGGATCAGCGGCATCTATGTCGGCCCGTCGGACCTGGGATTCTCGCTCGGCATGGCGCCGATCCTGGATCGCGAGGAGCCGAAAATCCTGGGCATCTACGAGATGCTGATCCGCGAGACCTCCAAGCGCGGGCTGTTCGCCGGGCTGCATAACGGCTCGCCCGCCTATGCCGCGCGGATGATCGGAATGGGATTCCGCTTCGTCACCATCGGCAACGACAGCTCGCTGATGATGAAGGCCGCGAAGGCGGCGGTGGACGAGGTCCGCAAGGGCGCCGGCGCGATCGCCGCCAGGGACTGACGGAGAAACGGGGGGGCGCGCGCCGCCCCCCTACTTCGCCCCCCTACT
>JAKAZN010000519.1 GCA_021815835.1 Pseudomonadota bacterium | reverse complement strand
CTGATCGGGACGATCCCGTCGCAAAAAAATGAGGGAAGGAAAACACGATGAACCGCAGAGACGCTGTGTTGATGACCGCATCGACCCTGGCTGCCGGCTTCAGTCTCGCGGCGCTGCCGGGCACGGCGCGGGCCGCCTCGCTCAAACGACGACTGGTCGGCACCTGGTCGCTGGTTTCAGCGCGCAACCAGTCCGCCAACGGAGCGCACTCGTCGGGGTTCGGAGGCAGCGAGAAGGGATTGCTGATCCTGGACGCGTCCGGGCATGTCAGCTTGATGATACTGGGCGGCGCCCGTCGCCGTTTCGCCGGCGGTGACCGGCTGAGGGGCACGGCGGAGGAGAATCAGGCCGCGGTAGCGGGAACCCTCGCCTATTTCGGCACCTGGACGGTCGACAGCAAGACGCGGGTGCTCACCTTCAAGATCACCGCGTCGAGCTTCGCCAATTTCGATGGCAGCACGCAGCTTCGCCCGATCGTCTCGCTCACGGACCAGGAAATGCACTGGCACAATCCCACGCCGACCAGCGGTGCGTCCGCCGAAATAGTCTGGCGGCGCGCAAGGTAGGAACGCGAAGCAGGGGCCGGGCGGCGCGCGCGAATGCAAGCGGCCGATGCAAGCGCGGGCACCGGCGATCCAGATCGGCGGCGACCCGCTTCGCTCCCACCGGACCGGCAGGTGGGACGCCGCGATGGCCTCACGCGGCCAGCGCCGCGAACACTTCCTCGAAGGCGCGAAACTGCCCGCCCGCCACCGCCGAAGGCACCACGATCGGCGTGCGCACCCCCGCCTCCCGCCATGCCGCCAAGCCTTCCCGCACCCGCCCCGCGGGGCCGGCGAGGCTCACCTGATCGAGCCAGCGATCCGTCAGACAGGCGCCCACATCTTCCGCCCGCCCCTCCGCGAGCACCCGTTCCACCGCCACCATCTCCGCCTCGAACCCCGCTTCCTTCCAGTAGTTCCGATAGTTCGGCAGGTTCGCGTAGGACAGCAACGACCGGCGATTGACCGCGCGCGCCGCGTCCAGATCGTCGGCGATGCAGGTCGGGATCATCGCGCCGATGAAGAAGCCCGGATCGGCCCGCCGCCCCGCCGGCAGGGCGGCGAGCGAGGCCGGCATGGCATCGCGCGCGGTGTTGGCGAACACCACGCCATCCCCGATCTCCCCGGCCAGCGCCACCATCCGCCGCCGCAGCGCCGCGATCACGATCGGCGGCAACGGACCGGTCCCCTCCACCGCGCGCAGCCGCGTCACGAAATCGCGGATATCGGCGAGCGGGCGGCCCGGCACCACGCCCATGCGACGGTGCGCGGGCGCATGCGCGACGCCGATGCCAAGCCGGAAGCGCCCGCCCGACACCTCGTGCAGGAAGGCGGCGCTCTGGGCGAAATCGGGCACGGTCCGGGCGTAGATCGGCGCGATCGCGGGGCCGAACAGCACCCGCTCGGTCACGCCCGCGATCGCCGCGGGCAAGGCCAGCGTGCCGAACATGCTGGGGCTGAAAATCCCCGCGAATCCCCGCCGCTCGATCTCGCGCGCAAGCTCGAGCGTCTGGCGGCGGCGGCCGGGCACGGCGACCAGGCTGAGGGCGGGCAGATCTTCGGACATGACGGTGCGTCTTCCTTGCGCAACAGCCTGCCAGCGTGACGGGCGGGGCCGGCCCGCGCAACCCCACGCTTGCGCGATCCGCGGTTCCGTCCCATGTGCGCCCCCCATGGACGAACAGGACAAGGCCCGGGCGATGCCCACCACCGAGGCGATCGAGGCCGCGGACCGCGCGGCCCGCCATTGGCATTTCGACGATGCCGCCGGCGGCGGAGGCACAAGCGGCCCGCTCGGCACGGCCGCGCAAGCCACGATGCTCGCGCGGATGCTGCTCGACACGTTCAACCCGTACAAGCCCTCGGTGATCGACTGGCCGGTGCTGGACGACGAGGCCCGCAATCGCCTCACCGCCCTGCCGATCTGGGATATCGCGGTGCAGACCGAGGGCCGCGCCCGGCTGCGCATCCTGAGCTACGCCCGCAAGATCGCCCACCCCGCGCTGCGCGAAGCCTTCGAACTCATGGCGTTCGAGGAAGGCCGCCACAAGGAAGTGCTGGCGAACCTGGTGCAAGCCTACGGCATCAAGCTGGACCCGGAACCAACCTACGTGGAGCCGAAAGACCCGGAATGGGGCTTCCTGGTCACCGGCTACTCGGAATGCATCGACAGCTTCTTCGCCTTCGGCCTGTTCGCGCTCGCCCGCCGCTCCGGCTTCTTCCCGCCCGCGCTGGTGGAAACCTTCGAGCCGGTGATCCAGGAAGAAGGCCGCCACATCCTGTTCTTCGTGAACTGGGTCACCTGGCACAAGCGCACGATGAAGCTGTGGCGACGGCCCTGGTTCTTCCTGAAAACGCTCGCCGTGTGGTTCTACCTGATCCGCGAACGCATCGGCCTGGCCAAGGACGTGAGCGCCGGGGAAAAGGAAAACGCCAATTTCACCGTCGAGGGCGCGAGCGCGGTCGGCGGCGAAATCGACACCGCGGAACTGATGGCGCTCTGCCTCGCGGAAAACGACCGCCGCCTCTCCGGCTACGATGCCCGGCTGCGCCCACCCCGCACCGTCCCGTTCCTGGTCCGCCGCGCGCTGCCGGTCGTGCGGTGGATGGCGCGGCGGAAGTAAGGAAGGCCAAGGGGGCGCTGCCCCCCTGGACCCCCCGCCAAGGGCACAGCCCTTGGCGGGGGGTCCAGGGG
>JAKAZN010000518.1 GCA_021815835.1 Pseudomonadota bacterium | reverse complement strand
GTCCAACAACGACGAGGCCGCGGCTTTGGCGGGGATCGAGGCTGCGGGGCTGGCGGCCGATCCGGGATAGGCGGCGGCTCAGATCCCGAGATGGGCTTTCATCAGCTCGGGATCGGTGCCACCGCCTTGCACGCCATGCAGGCCGATGGCTGGGAGCGGAATCCATACCGCTGGCAATCATGCCCGGTGGTGGCGTTCGCGCCCGAGGCGCCCACCATGTTCAAACCGCCCGGGCACCATCAGGCCTCCGGCCGCGCCGAGGCCAGGTTACGCTGCCCCCCGCCGGGCCAGGCCGGCGTCGTCGCGTGAATTGTCCATGGTTCGTCTCCCTTGAGCGTTTCGGACGCGGCGTGACGCCGCACCAACCGTCGCCCACGCTTTGCTCCCGGTGCTGCCGGGTCAGGCGCAAATCCGGCCCGGCTCACGGGGGCTTATTCCTCGCCCCACTCCCGGCGGCGATATACGGGCAGGGGCCGCGCCGCATCACGATCCGCCGGCGTCATCGCCAGCCAGGCGCGCAACCGCTCGATCACGCGGCGCTGCGGCTCGGCCAGATCGTAGCCCAGCGCTTCATCGATGGCGAAGAAGCGCAGCTCCTCGAGCTCGCCCGAGCCGGCCAGCGTGCCGGAGACCCGGGCGGCATCGACCAGCAGGAAGCGGGCGTTGAAGCGGATCGGGTTGGCGGGTGGCGTGACCATCCGGCACAAATAGCGCAACCCCGCCAGCGCCGGCGGGGTGCCCAGGGTCAGGCCGGTTTCCTCCTCCAGCTCGCGCGCCGCGGCCACCGCCAGGCCATGCGCCAGCGCCGGATTGGCCGCGCGTTCCAGTGCCGCGCGGGTGGCGGCGGGCAGCGGGCTGGCCACGGGCGCGGTCAGGTCGGCGCGATCCACCGCCCCGCCCGGGAAAACCAGCTTGTTGGGCATGAAGCGATGGCGCGCGCCGCGCAGGCCCATCAGCAATTCCTGTTCGTTGCGAAGAACGACCAGGCTGGCGGCGTGGCGGGCGCGGATAGCGGGGCGGCGTACGACGTCGTCAGGCAAGATCGAATCCCCTCGTGCGCAGCCAGGCGGCAAAGCCGTAGCGTTCCGGTACCGAGAGCTGGCGCGCGCAATTCTCGCTCCAGCCGACGCCGTCGCGCGGCGGATAGACGTCGTTGTTTTTCAGCCCGGCGGCTGCCAGCGGCTCGCGGGCGCGGCGGCGGTCGTCATAGGCGGCGATGTGTTCGGGCAGGGCGGTGTCGTCGTAGCGCTCCCGGTGCACCACCACGGCGGGCGGCAGGCGCATGGAAACCGGGCGGCGGAACGCGGGCCAACCGAGCGTCAGCCCGGCCAGCGGATAGACACCGGACGGCAGGCCGAGCAGGGGGGCCACCTTCTCGATATGGTTGCGCACGTAGCTGATCGGGCAGGTGCCGAGCCCCGCCGCCTCGGCCGCGGCGATGAACCCGCCCATAGCCAGGGTGGCGTCCACGGCGGTGTTCAGGAACGTGTCCAGATTGTTGTTCGCGTGCGCCATCCCGTGCAGTTCGCACAGGCGCTGCCCGCGCCGCATGTCGCCGCACCAGATCAGGAACACGGGCGCGGTGGCGATCCAGTCCATGGTGCCGATCCAGTCGGCGATCCGCTTGATCTTCACCGGATCGCGCAGCACGACCACGGAGTATTGTTGCAGATCGGATTTGGTCGGCGCCGATTGCGCCGCCGCCAGCAGCAGGTCCAGCAGCGCGTCCGTTACCGGCTCGTCGCGATAGCGGCGCGCAACCCGCCGATCCAGCAGCGCCGCCACGCCGTCCGGCACCGCGACCGCTTCGCACGGCGCCGCGATCCCGAACCGCGCTTGCAACAATCCCGCCCCGTCGGCCGGCCCGGTCATGCGTCCCTCCCATCCCTACCATCCGCCCGGTCACCCTTGCCGGAACCCGCCCCCGGCGCAAGGCTGCGCGCCGCATCCCAGGGGAGGAACCGCTTCATGCCCGCCGCCTATGCCGCGCATCGCGCGCAGATCAAAGCCATCCTGCTCGGCTGGGGCATGCCCGAGGACAACGCCGAACAGACCAGCGAAATCCTGTCCTGGGCCGATCTGCACGGCGTGGACAGCCACGGGATGTCCATGCTGCCCGGCTATGACCGGCTGCGCCGCAACGGGCGCATCCGCGTCGATGCGCGCCCGTCCATCCTGCGCGAGACGCCGGTTTCCGCGCTGGTCGATGGCGGCGGCGGGCTGGGCCACGTGCCGGCGCGGTTCGCCATGGGCGTGGCGATCGACAAGGCGCGCGCGTCGGGTCTGGCGGCGGTGGCGGTGCGCAATTCGGCGCATTTCGGCGCCTGCGGATTCTACACGCTGATGGCGGCAGAGGCGGGGCTGGTGGGCATCGCCTGCACCTCCGCCGGCGGGATCCAGGTGGCGCCCACTTTCGGCAAACAGCCGCGGCTCGGCACCGATCCGTGGTCGTTCGCCGCCCCTGGCACGGATGGACGGCCGTTCCTGCTGGACATGGCGACCACCACGGTCGCGGCGGGGCGGATCCGCAACAAGGCGAACGAGGGCCTGCCCACGCCGCCCGGCTGGGTGTTGGGGGCGGATGGCAAGCCGTCCGACGATCCGCTGGCGGTCTCCAAGGGGGGCAGCCTCACCTCGCTCGGTGGCTCGCCGGAGGGGAGCAGCTACAAGGGCTATGGGCTGGCGGTGATGGTGAACATCCTGGCGGCCTGCCTGTCGGGGTCCACCCTGATCACCGATCCG
>JAKAZN010000517.1 GCA_021815835.1 Pseudomonadota bacterium | reverse complement strand
TGAAGGAACGCAGCGTTCCTTCGAGTAAAGGACCCTACCTGGCCGCGTTCCGGCGCAGCGTGCGCTACGTTCCCGCAACCGGGGACGGATTGCGCGATCGCGGCGGGTTCGAGGCGATGCTGGCTTATCTCGCGGTGCTGGAAGCGGCCGACGGCCCCGGGATCGCCGCATTGCTGCGCGATCTCTGCATTCGCTTCGTGCGCCTGCGCGACCGGAGCCGTGTGCCTTTGGTCAGGCTCATCCGCATGAGCCTCGATCAGCAGGGCGCAATCGTGGCCGGGTTGCTGGCCAGCCGCAGCGGCGGAAGGTTTCCGGTATTTATCACGGCGGCGATGCTGGAGGCGCTGCGCGACAGCTTTGCGCTGCCGTGGACGATCGCGGTGCAAGGGATCAACGCGGCGGATGCCGCCAGCGGGGCCAGTGGGGACATCGTGGTGCGAGACAGCCGGAACGATACGGTTGTGATCGCGGTCGAAGTCACCGAACGTCCGATCGACAAGAACCGGATCGTCGGCACCTTCACTTCCAAGATCGCCATAGATCGGATCACCGAATACTTGTTTCTCTACACCGACGCTGAACCGGATGCCGAGGCGCGCCGCGCCGCGTTCGGATATTTCGCGCAAGGCCACGACATTCTGTTCCTGCGGATCGAGGAGTGGGTGCGGAACTGCCTCGGGATCGTCGGGGCGGCGGGGCGGGAGGGCTTCATCCAGCGGCTTCTGGACCATCTCGACACGCCGGACGTTCCTTCGGCGCTCAAACAGCGGTGGAACGAATTGGCCGGCGCGGTCGCGGCCGGGACGCCGCCGGGGTAGGCGGCCGCATGACCGGGGATTGGACGGCGCGGGCCGCTATCGCGCCGCCGCCGCCAGCCGGGTCACGTGCGCGATCGCCACTTTCTCGCCCGGCCGCAGCGCGCCCGCGATCCAGGCGGTCCCGTCCGCCTCTCCGCGCAGCCGCACCGGGATCGGCACCATCCGTCCGGCGCGCAGCGCGAACACCAGCAGCGCCCCGCCACGCCGCAGCAGCGCCTGCCGCGGCACGGCAAGCGCGGCCGGCCCCGGCCGATCGAACCGCAACCGGACCCATTCCCCCGGCACCAGCGGGTTGGTCGCCGGCAGCCCAAGCCGCACGCGCACCAGCCCATAGGGCCGTGCGTCCTGTCCCACCGAGACGACCCGCCCGGTTCCGCGCCAGCCGTCACCCGCGATCGCCGCGGTCTCGCCCGGCGCGATTTCACGGGCTTGCCCGGGGGTCACCCGGGCGTCGATCCAGGGCGTGGCGCGCCCGCTGATAGTGGCGATCACGCCGCCGCGATACACCACCGTTCCGGGGGCGACGCGATAATGCAAGGTGCCGGCGATCGGGGCGCGGATCACCTGCTGGGTGGCCTCGCGTTGCAGCCCGGCCAGCTTGGTGCGCGCCTGCGCCAGGTTCCGCCGCGCCTGATCCAACGCCAGCGTGGTGCGCAGTTTGGCAGCCTCCATCTGGCGCGTGCGCGCATAGGCGGCATCGGCATAGGCCAGCGCTGCCCGCGCGCTGCTCAGCGAGGTTTGCAGCTGCGCCGGCACGTTGCGCGCCACCACCGCGCCGGCGGCGATCTCGCCCTCGGCATGGAACGGGCCTTCGACGGCGCCAGTGACCGGGGCGATCAGGCGTGTCTGGCCGAGGCTGTCCACCTCGCCCAGCACCCGGATCGGGTGCGACAGGGCCAGCAGGCGCACCGGCGCGGTTGCCGGCGCAGCGGCGGCGGCGGTCAGGATGGTCACCAGGCACAATGTCCGGACCAGCGTGCGACGGCGAGGCATGGGCAGGCTCTCTCCCGGATCTGGGCAATCGCCATCATGGCCGTCCTGGGCGCGGTGCGTAAGGGCGGGCGCGGCAACTCTGCGTGTTGCCCGGCTCGGGGACGGAGGCGTCGGCATGGGCGGCCGGATGCCGTGTAGGAAGGCGCGCGTCCCGGCCGTGACGCAACGCGCCCGCTCTGCCATCCTGGCGCCCGGCTACGGGCAGCGGAATAAGGGAGATCGGTCCATGAAACTCGGCTTCATCGGCGTCGGCAACATGGGTGGCCCCATGTGCCGCAACATCATTCGCAACACCAACCACCAGGTCGCGGTGTTCGATCTCAACCCGGACGCGGTCGCTGCCTGCACGGCGCTGGGTGCGTCCGCCGGCGCCTCCACCGCCGCGGTGGCGGCGGAGGCGGATGTGGTGTTCACGTCGCTGCCGATGCCGAAACATGTGGAGGCGGTGGCGCTGGGTTCCGATGGCATCGCCGCCCATGCGCGGCCGGGGTCCGTGCTGATCGATCTGTCCACCAATTCCCCCGCCACCGCCCGGCGCGTGCATGACGGCATGGCGGCGCGGGGGGTGAAGATGCTGGAAGCCCCGGTCTCGGGCGGCGTGCCGCGCGCGACCGACGGCACCATCGTCATCATGGTGGGCGGCGATGCGGCGGTGTTTGAGGCCAATCTGCCGATCCTGAAATCCTTCTCGAAGGAGGTGATCCATGTCGGCCCGGTCGGCATGGGATCGGTCGCCAAGCTGTGCAACAACATGCTGGCGTTCTGCAATGCCGCCGCCGCGGCCGAGGCGCTGCTGCTCGGCATCGCCGCCGGGATCGACGCGCACAAGCTGTACGACGTGATCTGCAATGCGTCCGGCAATTCCGATGCGTTCCGCGGCCTGGGCCCCAAGGCGTTCGCGCGCGACTTCAAGCCCGGCTTTGCGCTGGACCTGGC
>JAKAZN010000516.1 GCA_021815835.1 Pseudomonadota bacterium | reverse complement strand
GCGCCCGCCCTCGCGGCGGTCGGACATGCTGTCGCTGGTGCGGATGGGCACGAAATTAACTTACCCCTGAATCGGGGTTGGGAAACGCGCGTCCATATTGTTACGATATCATAACAAATATCCACCTCTTTCCCGCCACCGCCCCTCCCTCCCGCTCTGAAGATGGAACCGGACCTCCCGGTTCCCCGGCCGGGAGACGTTTTCATTCCCGATGCCGCATCGGGGGCCGACGATAGACGCCCCGGAAGCTCCGGAGGTCGCGCTCTGGCCCCGGGCGGCGCGGGGCGATAGACAGGCCGCATGGCCGTCGCCCGATCGTTCGCCCGCATCGCCGTGAACGCCGCGCTCGATTTCATCCTGGCGGCGGTCGCGGTGCCGTTGGCGGGCTGGCTCGCCGCGCCCGCCGGACCCGCGCCACCGCCCTGGGCGATCCCGCTCGGCGCCGCCCTGCTGGTCGCCGCCGGGGTGCCGTTCCGCCTGTCGCGGCAGCATTGGCGATTCGCGGGTTTCGGCGATCTCGCCGCCGTCGCCGCCGCGGCAACCCTCGGGTCCGCGCTGCTGGCGCTCGCCGCTCTCGGCCTGGGGCCGGTCTCCCCCAGCCCCGCCTTTCCGGTCGTGCTGGCCGCCATCGGCACGCTCCTGCTGGCCGCGCCGCGCATCGCCTATCGCCAGTTGCGCGTCCGCCCGCGCGCGCCGGGCGACGGCGCGGCGGACCCCACCCTCGCCCTGCTCGCCGGCGCGGCCGAGGACGCGGATCTGTTCCTCCGCGCCCTCGCGCTGGATCGCCGCCAGGGGCTGCGGGTCATCGGGCTGCTCGCGTTCCGCAGCCGCGAAACCGGGCGGCGCATCCAGGGCCAGCCGATCCTGGGCGCGCTCGCGGATGCGGGCGCGGTGCTCGCCCGCCTCGCCGCCGAGGAACGCCTGCCGCGGATGCTCGTGGTCGTCACCGCCGGGCTGCCGGGGCCGGACCTCGCGGCGCTGGTGGAGCAGGCGGATCGGTTCGGCCTGGTGGTGCGCCGCGCCCCGCACCCCACCGCGCTCGATCCCGCCGGCGCCGCCGACGCGCCCGACCGGCCGATCGAACTGCGCCCCGTCGAGATCGACGATCTGTTGAACCGCGCCCAGGTGCCGCTGGACCGCGAGGCGATGGCGCGGCTGGTGCAGGGACGGCGCGTGATCGTGACCGGCGCGGGCGGCACGATCGGCTCGGAACTGGCGCGCCAGATCGCCGCGCTGGGGCCGGAGCGGCTGATGCTGCTCGATAACGGCGAATATGCGCTGTGGCAGATCGATCTGGAACTGGCCGAGCGCCATCCCAACGTGCCGCGCGTCGCCGTGATCGCCGATGTGCGCGACGAGGCCCGCATCCGCGCCGTCTTCGCCGATGCCCGCCCCGATCTGGTGTTCCACGCCGCCGCGCTGAAGCACGTGCCGATGGTGGAAGCCAATCCGGCCGAGGGCCTGCTGTCCAACGCCGTCGGCACCCGCCACGTCGCGGACGCGGCGCGCGCGTCCGGGGCGCGGGCGATGGTGCTGATCTCCACCGACAAGGCGGTGAACCCGTCTTCGGTGATGGGGGCCTCGAAGCGACTGGCGGAGATGTATTGCCAGGGATTGGATATCGATGCGCAAACCGAACGTGGAGGGATGCGCTGCATCACCGTGCGGTTCGGCAACGTCCTGGGCAGCACGGGATCGGTGGTGCCGCTGTTCCAGCGCCAGCTCGCGCGCGGCGGGCCGCTGACGGTCACGCATCCCGACATGCGGCGCTATTTCATGACCGTGCGCGAGGCGGTGGGGCTGGTGTTGCAGGCAACCGTGGTGCGGCTCGCCGGCACGCCGCTGCCGTCCGGCGAACAGGGCGGGATTTTCGTGCTGGACATGGGCGAGCCGGTGAAGATCGCCGATCTGGCGCGGCAGATGATCCGTCTGGCCGGCCTGCGGCCCGACGAGGACGTGGAAATCCGTTTCACCGGCCTCCGGCCTGGGGAGAAGCTGTTCGAGGAATTGTTCCATGGCCAGGAACCGCCCGTGCCGACCGGCTATCCGGGCCTGCTGATGGCCGCGCCGCGCACCGCCGATCCCGCGATCGTCGGGCGCGCGATGGAGGAGATCGCGATCGCCTGCCGGGGCGGCCATGTGCGCCTGGCGCTCGATCAGCTCGGCCGGCTGATCCCCGAATTCGCCCATAACGCCGAGGGGGACGCCCCGATGACAGGAACGCCATGAGCACGCAGGACCCGATCCCGTTTCTCGACCTGAAAGCCCAGCAGGCGCGCATCGCGCCCGAGCTGCGCCGGCGGATCGATGCGGTGCTGGCGCATTGCCAGTTCATCCTGGGTCCCGAGGTGGCCGAGCTGGAGACCGCGCTCGCCTCGTTCTGCGGCGCGGCCCATTGCGTGGCGGTGAGCTCCGGCACCGATGCGTTGCAGATCGCGCTGATGGCCGAAGAAATCGGCCGTGGCGACGCCGTGTTCCTGCCCGCCTTCACCTATACCGCCACCGCCGAGGTGCCGCTGGTGCTGGGCGCCGCGCCGGTATTCGTCGATGTCGATCCGCATACGTTCCAGATGGATCCCGCGCATCTCGCCGCGCGCATCGCCGCGGTGCGCGCGGCGGGGAAGCTGCGCCCGCGCGCGGTGATCGGCGTCGATCTGTTCGGCCAGCCGGCGGACTGGCCGGCGATCGCGGCGATCGCGGCGCGGGAGGGATTGTTCACCCTGGACGATCTCGCGCAAAGCTTCGGCTGCACCTTG
>JAKAZN010000515.1 GCA_021815835.1 Pseudomonadota bacterium | reverse complement strand
CCAGGCTGTGCGGCCCGGCAAAGATGTGGGGCGACTACACGTCCAGATTCGCCACCTTCAGCGCGTTCCCCACGATGAACTCCCGCCGCGGTTCCACCACGTCGCCCATCAGGGTGCTGAACACCTGCGCCGCGTCCTCCGCATCCCCCACCTTCACCTGCAATAGCGTGCGGGCCGCGGGGTCGAGCGTGGTGTGCCAGAGCTGGTCGGGGTTCATCTCACCCAGGCCCTTGAACCGCTGCACCGTCAGGCCGCGCCGCCCATGCGCCAGGATGCGCTCGAACGCGCTCGCCGGCCCGGCCGGTGCCGTCTCCTGCTGATCCAGTCGCAGCCGCGCCGGCGTGCCGAAGCGCTCCATCAGCGCGGTCGCGCGTTCGGCCAGCCAGCGCGCCTCGGCGCTGCGCAACGCGGCGGGATCGAGCGTGTATTTCTCGGTCACGCCCCGCACCACCCGCGCGATCGTGAGGCCGGCCCCGTCCGCGACCACCTTCCAGCCGCGCTCCGTCGCCGCCGAGACGCCATCGAGCCGCGCCGCCAGGTCCGGCGCGACGGCGAGCGCCCGCGCGGGATCGGTCACCAGCGCCCCCGCGATCGCCGCCTGCTCCAGCAGGGCGAGCGGGATGGAGCCCGCGAGGCCGCGCAGCCGCGCGGTCGCCTCGCGCAGCCAGACCACCTCGCCGCGCAATTCCGGCCCCGCGAAATCCCGCCCGTCGGCGTAGGACAGGGCGGCGGCGGCGAGCGCCTTGTCGAGCAGGAATTCCTCCAGCGCGTGGTCGTTCTTCAGATACCGGTCGTCATTGCCGCGCTTGGCGCGATAGAGCGGCGGCTGGGCGATGAACAGATGCCCGCGCGCGATCAGCTCCGGCATCTGGCGGAAGAAGAACGTCAGCAGCAGGGTGCGGATATGCGAGCCGTCCACATCCGCGTCCGTCATGATGACGATGCGGTGGTAGCGCAGCTTGGCGACATCGAACCCGCCCTGCTCGGGCTCGCCCGGGCCGATGCCGGTGCCGAGCGCCGTGATCAGGGTGCCGATCTCGGCACTGCCCAACATGCGATCGAAGCGCGCGCGTTCCACGTTCAGGATCTTGCCCTTCAGCGGCAGGATCGCCTGGAACTTGCGATCGCGTCCCTGCTTGGCCGAGCCGCCGGCGGATTCGCCCTCGACGATGAACACCTCGCATTTCGCCGGATCGCGCTCCTGGCAATCGGCGAGCTTGCCGGGCAGCGACGACACGTCGAGCACGCCCTTGCGGCGCGTGAGCTCGCGCGCCTTGCGCGCCGCTTCCCGCGCGGCCGCGGCGTCCATCACCTTGCCGACCAGCGACCTGGCTTCCTTCGGATGCGTCTCCAGCCAATGCGCGACGGCGTCCGCCACCGCCGCCTGCACGGCGGGCTGGACTTCCGAACTGACCAGCTTGTCCTTGGTCTGGGAGGAGAATTTCGGGTCCGGCACCTTCACCGACAGCACCGCGGTCATGCCTTCGCGGATGTCTTCCGGCGCCAGTTGCAGGCTGTCCTTCTTGCCCATGCCCTCGGCGTAGCGGGAGACGACGCGCGTCATCGCCGCGCGGAATCCGGCCAGATGCGTGCCGCCGTCGCGCTGGACGATGTTGTTGGTGAAACACATCATCGTTTCGTGGAAGCTGTCGTTCCACGACAGCGCGAACTCGACCCGGATGCCCTGCTGGTCGGGCGGCGTCGCCAGGCTGATCGGCGGGGTGAACACGGGCGTCTTGGCGCGATCCAGCCATTCGACGAAGGCGACCAGGCCGCCGTCGTAGCGCAGCACCGTTTCCTGCGCCGCCGCGTGACGCTCGTCGCGCAGCACGATGGTCAGGCCCGAGTTCAGGAACGCGAGCTCGCGCAACCGGCGCTCCAGGATCGTGTAGTCGAACTCGGTGTGGGTGAAGGTGGCCGCGCTGGGCTTGAAGACGACTTCGGTGCCGGTGCCGCGATCGGCGGGGCCGACGATACGCAGCGGCGCGACCGTCTCGCCATGCTCGAAGCGGATCAGGTGCTCCTGGCCGTTGCGCCAGACGCGCACTTCCATGAACTCCGACAGCGCGTTGACCACCGCCGCGCCGACGCCGTGCAGGCCGCCCGAGACCTTGTAGCTGGATTGGTTGAACTTGCCGCCGGCGTGCAGGCGGGTGAGCACGACCTCGGCGGCCGAGATACCTTCCTCGGCGTGGATGTCGATCGGAATGCCGCGGCCGTCATCGCGCACGGTCACGCTGCCGTCGCCGTTCAGCACCAGTTCGACATGGGTGGCGAAGCCCGCCTGGGCCTCATCGACGGCGTTGTCGATGATCTCGAAGGCCATGTGGTGCAGGCCGGAGCCATCGTCGGTGTCGCCGATATACATGCCCGGCCGCTTGCGCACGGCATCGAGGCCGCGGAGGACGGAAATGGAGGCGGCGTCGTACGCTTCGGGCTGGGCGGGATCGATGGGCGCGGCGGCGGGGTCGGACATGCCGAGGGGAGGCTCCGGGGATGCGTTGGGAGTCTCTAGACTATAGCCGCTGCGCGGCCCCGGGGACAGGGGGACGAGGCAGGGCGATCGGGCGCACGCCTGGATCGCCCCAGGGCCGGCGCTGGGCCGGCGCTGGGGCGGCGCTGGCCCGGCCGCGCGGGACCTTGGGGCAGGCCGGACACCGGCCGGGGCCGGCAATCCCACCATTTCGGGTTGATAACGCAACAATATGGGCGCGCGTCCGCCCGCGCCCGCTCAGGCCGAAAATTGCGCCAGGCCCGG
>JAKAZN010000514.1 GCA_021815835.1 Pseudomonadota bacterium | reverse complement strand
CCACCGGACATGCCGACACGGACCCTGATCACGGCCCTTCAGTCCTTCGGCGTGCGACTGGCTGATCCGCGCGCGGGCCTCGCCGGCCGGCGAGGCGGCGCAGGCCCCTCGGACCATAAGCCGATGACAATCGATGGCACCACCGTCATGGTGCCCGTGCACAATGCGCCTGCCTTCGACAGCCCGTTCCTCGTCGAACCGCCGGACGCGAACGGGCTCGGCCGCCTCCTGCGCGATGGCGTGCCGGTGGGAACGGTGAGTTTTCCCTCCACCCCGCGCTTCTACGCGCTGACCACCGGGGATGGCGTGCCCTATCATCACATCGCGACCCTGCACGGGCGCGACGTTCTCGCGACCACCGTGTTGCAGGAGTGCGTGCGCTACCGCTCGCGGCGAAAGACCTGCCAGTTCTGCGCCATCGGCCAGTCGCTCGCCGCGGGCCGCACGATCGCGCGCAAGACGCCGGAGCAGCTCGCCGAGGTCGCGAGGGCGGCGGTGGAACTCGACGGCGTGCGGCACATGGTCATGACGACCGGCACGCCGCCCGCGCGCGACCGCGGCGCGGCGATTCTCGCGGACAGTGCGGCCGCGGTGAAGGCCGCGGTCGACCTGCCCATCCAGGGGCAGTGCGAGCCGCCCGACGAGGATGCCTGGTTCGCCCGGCTGCGCGGCGCCGGCATCGATTCGCTCGGGATGCATCTGGAGGCGGTGACCGAACCGGTGCGGCAGCGGATCATGCCGGGCAAGGCGGACGTGCCGGTCGCGCGGTACATGCGGGCCTTCGAGGCGGCGGTGTCGGTGTTCGGCCGGGGCCAGGTCTCGACCTACATCCTCGCCGGGCTCGGCGATTCGGTCGACGACATCCTCGCCATGTGCCGCCGGCTGACGGCGATCGGCGTCTATCCCTTCGTCGTGCCGTTCGTCCCGATCGCGGGCACGCCGCTGGAAAGCCATCCCTCGCCGCCGCCGGCGTTCATCGACGCGATCCTTGCGCCGCTGGCGGACATGCTGGCCGGAGCCGGGCTGTCCGCCGCCGCGGTGAAGGCCGGTTGCGCGCGCTGCGGCGCGTGCTCGGCGCTGCGGAACTACGAGGCCGCGGGGGCATCATGATCATCGAGCCGTTTCCGCCCTTTCGCGCCGCGCATTTCCGGATCAAGCAGGCAGACGATGCCTGGGAACATCGCGGTGCCGCCGCCTTGCGGCGCCTGGTTTTCTGCAAGGAGCAGCGGATCTTCCGCGACGACGACCGCGACGCGATCGACGATGAAGCGACCACGCTGATCGCGTTCGACTATGTCGGCGTCGCTGCCGGCGATGTGATCGGCACCGTGCGGATCCACGAAGCCGAGCCCGGCATCTGGTGGGGATCGCGGCTCGCCGTCGCGCCGGCCTACCGCCGGGTCGGCGCGTTGGGAACGGCGCTGATCCGCCTCGCGGTCGGCACCGCGCGCGGGCGCGGCTGCACGCGCTTCCATGCCCATGTGCAGGCGCAGAACGGCCCGCTGTTCACGCGCCTTCACTGGCGCACGCGCGGCGCATTGTCGCTCCATGGCCACCCGCATCTGGAGATGGAAGCCGATCTCGATCACTACCCGCCGGTGATCGACGCGGCGTCCGTCGCCGGATGGCACGCCACCGCGCGGATCGCGGCATGAACACGGGCGGCCTCGCGCTCGGCGACCTCGCCGCGAAGCTGGGCGCCGGCGTCGGCTTCGCGCAGAAGGCCGATATCGCCGAAGCCGGGCAGCGGCTCGGCCTGTCTGCGGCCGGGCCGATCGGCGTCGGCGACGACTGCGCCGCGATCCCGGATGGTGACGGGTTCCTGCTCTTCGCGATCGAAGGGTTCATCGAAAGCTTCGTTGCGGCCGATCCCTGGTTCGCCGGCTGGTGCGGCATGATGGTCAATCTCTCGGATATCGCCGCCATGGGGGGACGGCCGCTGGCGGTGACCGACGCGGTCTGGAGCGATGGCGCCGGACGCGGCGCCCTGGTGCTGGACGGGTTGCGCGCGGCCTCGGAGGCCTATCGCGTACCGGTCGTGGGCGGGCATACGAACTTTCATGCGCCCGGATTGCGCTTCGCGGCCTCGGTACTCGGGCGCGCGAAGCGGCTGCTGACGAGTTTCGACGCGAGGCCGGGCCAGGTTCTGCTCGCGGCGATCGATCTTCGCGGTCAATGGCGCGACCCGTTCCCGCACTGGGACGCCGCGACGGGCGCGCCACCGGGACGGCTGCGTGCCGATCTCGGCATCCTGGCGGAGATCGCGGAGGCGGGGCTGAGCGCCGTCGGCAAGGATATCAGCGGCGCGGGGCTGGTGGGCACGGCGGCGATGCTGGCCGAGACCTCCGGCGTCGGGCTGGCGATCGACATCGACCTGATCCCCGCGCCGGCGGATGCCGACCCGCTGCGCTGGCTTTCCGCCTTTCCCAGCTTCGGGTTCCTGATCGCCGCGGAGCGCGAAGCGGCGCCGTCGATCGTCTCCCGGTTCACGTCGCGCGGGATCGCCTGTGCCGCGATCGGCATGGTCGAGCCGGGCTCCGCTGTCCGGATTTCGCGCGGGAACGAAACCGCCACGGTGCGCGATCTCGCAACCGCACCGCTGCTTGGCTGCGGCAGGAAGGACCGCGTCGCCTGATGCCCGAACTCGTTCTCGCCTTCATCTGGCCCGACGGAAGCGAAGACCGGCTCTATTCGCCCTCGCGCGCGATCGCCGGGCACCTCGCCCCGGGTGGCGCCTATCCGCTCGCCGAATTCCTCGATCGC
>JAKAZN010000513.1 GCA_021815835.1 Pseudomonadota bacterium | reverse complement strand
AGCTCGCCATCGGCCGCGGCCTGCTGGCGCACCGCCTCCAGCCGCGCCCGGTGAAGAAACGCCAGCCGCAAGGGGTGGCTGGCCAGCGCCTGATCGAGACGGGCCATCGCGGCGGAGGCATCGGCGACGGCACTGGCTAGCGCCAGCGTCGTACCGCCGCCATCCCCAGGCAGCGCCATCAGCGGCGAGCGGCCCAATGCCGGGCCGGCACGTCAGTATCCCGCCTCCCGCTGATGGCGGACCGCGAGGATATAGACCGCGTCATCGACCGGCTCATGGCGATAGAGCACGACATAGCCGGCATCTCCGAACGGTATTATCAGTTCGCGCAACTCCGGGGTGTCCGGGACAGGTCTGCCGAGCGCGGGATGAATTGCAAGCTGTGAGAACCGCTGAGCGATCGCGCGAGCTGCCCGCCGGGCCGCTTCGAGGCTGCGTTGGCGCAGATAGTGCCGGCACCGCTCGAGATCCCGCACGGCCCCTTCGGTGACGATTATTCGTGGCACTCAGGCGGCTCTGCCTCGGCATCACTCCCCCAGGAGGTCAACCACGCTTGCACTTCCTCGCCAGTCAGGTGGCGGCCAGTATCCTGGAAGGCCGACCAGGAGGCCAGGGCTTCCTGGCGGAAGCTCTCGCGCGCCTCTTCACGAGCGACGTAGTCGCGGATGGCCTCACGCATGATCCAATGCGCCGAACGCCGCCGGAGTTCGGCGAGCCGGCGGATCCGGCTGGCAAGATCGTCATCGAGTTTGATCGAGGTGGTCATCGGCCATTATTACCCAGTAGTACTTCTTGCCACCATAGCTATCACGCGATCCGCTGTCGAGGCATCGGGTGGCCGCGCAGCGGTTCTCAATGCGAGGGTCTCTGGCCGCAGGCGACGCCGCCGATGCCATGAGGTGGACAGAACGCGCGCACGCGGTGCATGCGTCGCCGGCGGTGAGGGCGTTGCATGCCCTGGTGAGCGCGGCGCTGCGTTCTGATGACGAGCATGCACCGCAGAGTGGGGTCACCACACGATAGGCGAGCCGCCTTGGGGGCGGAGATCGGCACGAACGGCGGTAGTTGCCCGTGCCCAGCCAGCGCCAGATGACCCTTGCGGGCCTGCCGACGCCAACCCCACACCTGCTGCGGACAAACAGCTCACCGCCGCGCAACCGCCGTCACCGTCGTAGCCGACTGCAATGTCTCGGCGACGATCCGCGCCTTCTCCTCATCAGACCACCGCCGTCGCTGGCCAAGCCCCATACACAACTGCGCGACATCTAGTGAGCCGCAGGTTATGTTCGGCGCGCGTGAACGAACGTCCGGCTAAATCCGGATCGCGATTCCCTGCGCCGTGATCAGAGCGACGGTGACAGGAGCAAGCCGCGGCTACGCCGCCCACGGGTCGAGTACGGCTATGCCGCATCCCTCGAAATCGGTCACGTTCCGGGTTGCAAGTACGGCACCACGAGACGCGGCGATCGCGGCGATCTGGGCATCCGCCTGGGAGATGGGGCGGCCGGATAGACGCCGAGCCGCGGCAATCGGGGCGTAGGCGGCCGCCGCCGCGCTGTCGAAGGGCAGAATGCGACCGGCGAAATCCTCGGCCAGCATCGCCTCTGCCTGAGCCAAAAGGCGCCGGTGGCGTTGGCCTTCCGGCAAGAGCGCGAGGCCGTAGCGTAGCTCCGCCTCGGTGATCGCCGAGATGAACATGCCGGCTGCGGGCTGGGCACTCATCCAGTTCTCGACCGCCGCCGCCGGGGCGGGGCGCATCAATTCCGAGAGGACATTAGTGTCCAGGAGGATCATGACCCGAAATCCGGCGGCTCGCGCATTGCTTCACGGGGAACGTCCGGTAAGTCGACCCCGCCCAATGGTGCAAAACGAGCCCGGATGGCGGCAACTAGGTTGGTGGGTTGAACGTGTTCGCGGTTCAGGACGGTTCGAAGGATGTCGCGCGCCTCATCCTCCATGGAACGGCCGTGGATTGCGGCCTGGACCCGAAGGCGGGCTTTCAGGGGCTCATCCAGGTTACGGATCGTAATGCTGGCCACGTGGCGCGAATTCCTATTGCAATGCAGATGTATTAATCAATGATTGCACGAAAGTCCAGGTCCTTTGCCGTTGCCTCTGTTCCAGCCGCTGGCGTGCCAGCAGCGACATTCCTCAGGGCAACCCGCGTTTGGCGCACCACGGCGTCGAGGTGAGCCATCGCCTCTTCGAGGGCGGTGTAGTCGAAGGCCCGGCGCTCGATCGGGGTCAGGGGCGGCAACGGGGGCGGGGCAACCTCGTCCTCTTCGATGGCTTGGCGAGGGCGGCCGGGACCGCGGTTCGGATCGGGCCGGTAAGGCGGCCGCACCACGAGCCGCAGCGGGGCCAGACCCTGCAGGCCAAAGAGGCGCCGCTTGGAGCGATGCGTCACCTCGATCGCGGTGCCGGCGGCCAGCAGCTCGGCGAGGATGCGGATGGCGTTCTTCACCGCGATGCCGAGGATGCGGGCCAGCGTCGTGGCCGAGAGCACCGGCGCTGCCGCCAGCAGATCGACGGCGGGAGCGACGTGCGAGTCCTTACGGCGGCCGGCAATGCCGCGCCGGGCTTCGAACCAGGCGCGCTCCATGGTGTAGAGCAGGTCGAGGCCATCCGCCGCCTCGCGCGCGATCGCCCGCAGAAATGCCGGCAGCCAATCGTCACGATCCCAGCTTTGGTCGGACCTGAGCGCGGCGGCGCCGGTGAGCGGGACGGGCAGACGGAGGAGCTGGCGTTTGCGCCAGAAGCGGATCATCGC
>JAKAZN010000512.1 GCA_021815835.1 Pseudomonadota bacterium | reverse complement strand
ACGATCACTTCGAGATCGGGGGAAATGAAATTCGCCACCTCGGTCGGGATGCCGATGCCGAGATTGACCACCCAGCCCTCGGGGATATCGCGCGCCGCGCGGGCGGCCATCGCATCGCGGTCGCGCGGCGTGAAACTGTCGGCCATCGTCCTAATCCCTCCTAGCCCGGAACATGCAACACGCGATTGACGAAAATCCCCGGGGTCATCACGTGCTCGGGCGGAATCGCGCCCAGCGCCACGACATGGCGCGTCTGCACGATCGTCGTCGCCGCCGCCATCGCCATCACGGGGTTGAAATTCCGTTGCGTGTCGCGGTACGTCAGGTTGCCCCAGCGATCCGCCTCCCACGCATCGACCAGCGCGACATCGCCCGCCAGCGGATACTCCAGCAGGCAGGGCCGGCCGCCGATCTCGCGCACCTCGCGCCCCTCGGCCAGCACGGTATCGGCCGCGGTGGGCGTGTAGAAGGCCGGGATGCCGGCGCCAGCGGCGCGGATGCGTTCCGCCAGCGTGCCTTGCGGCACCACCTCCACCTCCAGCTTGCCCGCCACCAGCAGCCGCCCCGCGTCGGAGGCCGGGCGGACGAAGGAGCAGATCAGCTTGCGCACCCGGCCCAAGGTCAGCAGCCGCGCCACCGCGCTGCCGTCGCGCCCGCCGGAATTGCAGACCAGCACAAGGTCCTTGGCGCCCTGCTCGATCAACGCCTCCAGCAGGGTCGTCGCCATGCCGACATCGCCGAAGCCGGCCAGCAGCACCGTCGCGCCGTCCCTGGTGCCCTCCAGCGCCGCGGCGGCGGAGGTTACGAATTTGTCGATCATGCCGGCGTTTCCACTCCCACGAATTTGCGGCAGGCTAGCGGAGGGATCATGGCCGGTCCATGCCGGCCGCGCGAGGGCAGGAATGGAGCAGGATGTTGCGGCGCTGCGGCGCCTGATCGAGACGGCACGAAGGATCGTGGTGTTCACCGGCGCCGGCATCAGCACGGAGTCCGGCATTCCCGATTTCCGCAGCCCCGGCGGCATCTGGACCCGCCACAACCCGATCCTGTTCGATGCCTTCCTTGCCAATGAGGAAGCCCGCCGCGAAACCTGGCGCCGCCGCTTCGCGATGGACCAGGTGCTGCGCGCGGCGCGCCCCAATCGCGGGCATGTGGCGGTCGCCGCGCTGGTCGCGTGCGGCAAGGCGAGCGCCGTGGTGACGCAGAATATCGACGGGCTGCACCAGACCTCCGGCGTGCCCGATCGGCAGGTGATCGAGGTGCACGGCAACACCACCTACGCGACCTGCCTCGAGTGCGGGGAACGTCACGAGATCGAGATGCTGGCGGCGGCGTTCGCGCGCGACGGAACGGCGCCGCGCTGCAACGCCTGCGACGGGCTGGTGAAGACCGCCACCGTCTCGTTCGGTCAGGCGATGCCGGCAGCGGCGATGGCGCGGGCCGAGGCGGAGATGGCGGCAGCGGATCTGTGCCTCGCCGTGGGGTCGTCGCTGGTGGTGTATCCGGCGGCGGGGTTGCCGGTGGCGGCGAAGCGGCGCGGGGCGCTGCTGGTGATCCTGAACCGGGAGGAAACCCCGCTGGACGATCTGGCCGACCTGGTGCTGCGCCGGGAGATCGGCGCAACCCTCGGCGCGGCGGTGGGGGTGCAATAAGGGCCGGGTCAGGGCGCGTCGAGCAACGCGAGCAGCGTCTCCGCCCGTGCCCGCTTCGCCTCGTTGGTGTCGCGCTGGACGATGCGCAGGATGGCGTCGCGGGCCGCGCGGTCGCCGCGTTCGGCCATCTCGAACGCCATGGCATCACGGCGTTCGTAATGGCTGCGGTCCAGCGGCACCACGTGCAAGGGAAGGTCCTTCCAGTAGTACTGACCGGCTGGTTGCTCCCAGCCCGCATAGACCTCATTCCAGGTGCCGCAGCCGGCATAGGGAACCATGTTGGTATCGGCCACCGGCTGGTCCATCGGCTGGTAGCGCGCATCGAAGGACATGCGGATCTCGCGGGTCCGGTTCGGCAGTGCCTTGTGCACCGTCACGTCCTGGAAGATCAGCGCGTCGCCGGCCCGGAAGCCGCCGGTCACCCAGGTTCCCGGGATAGGCACGGCGATATCCATCCCGCCCGCCCCGGCGCCGACCTTGGTGGGCAGAATGCCCTGGCGGTGCGAGCCGGACGCCACCGCCAAGGCCCCCTTCTCGCGCGGGCAATCGCCGAGCGGCATCCACATCGCGAAGCTGGTGGCGCCGCCGATATGCACCCGGTCCTGGTGCGCGCCGGTGGTGAAATCGAAATCGCCCGCCTGCGGGAAGATGTTTCGTTGCACGAACATAGGATGCGCCAGCGCCGGGCCGCCGAACAGGCGCGCGAACAGGGCGAGCACATCGGGATGGGTGCGCAGCCGGTGCAGTTCCTCGTCGCGCCAGAGGTTGCGGAACACCCGCATGTAGCGGTCCTCGGGGTCCTTGCAGGCGGCCGCCTGATTGGCGATGCCAGCTTCGGCCGGGTGATCAGGGTCGAGCCAGCCGCCGGCGGCGGCCTGGCGCAGCAGGCGGGCGCGCACCGCGTGGATGGTTGCCGCCGGGATCAGGCCGCGCAGGAACAGATACCCGTCGCGATCGAGGCGCGCGCGCAGCGCCGGGCCGTCGGAGGCGAGATCGGTCGAGTCGAGAAATTCCGGGTACTGTTCCATGGTCGCCGCTTTCCTCCGCCGCTCCCGGACTATGCGGGGTGTCGTTCGGCGGCGTCAACGCGCGCGGGGACCTGGGGCGGGCGGTCTCGCGCG
>JAKAZN010000511.1 GCA_021815835.1 Pseudomonadota bacterium | reverse complement strand
CTGGCAGCCGCACGCGGCGCCGGCCTGACGCAGCGCCGCGACGATCCGGGCGAAGCGTCCGGCGCGAGGGTTGGCCAGGGGGTTGGCCAGGGAGTTGGACAGCGAATTGGGCGGGGGACTGGACATGAACATAACAAGAACACAAATCGACGCCCGTGTCAAGAAAATCGGTCCGCCTGGATCGGGAGGATCGTGGGGAAAGCGCCGATGACCGCCTCGATGACGGGAGACCGCGGCAGGCCGTGGTTCCGAGCGTCTGTCGGACAAAACCAGCATGGCGGCGATGCTTGCGCGGGGGCGCGATCTCCTGTCTTGATCCGGCCGCAGACAGCGAAGGCATGGCCCATGGATTTCGATCTTTTCGTCATCGGCGGCGGCTCGGCCGGGGTGCGCTGCGCGCGCATCGCCGCGGGCCATGGCGCGCGCGTGGCCATCGCCGAGGACCGGTTCTGGGGCGGCACCTGCGTCAATATCGGCTGCGTGCCGAAGAAGCTGCTGGTGCAGGCCGGCGAATACGGCGCCTGGGCGGACGACGCGGCCGGCTTCGGCTGGCAGATCCGCAAAGGGCCGCATGACTGGACCGCGCTGCTCGCCGCCAAGGACCGCGAGATCGGGCGGCTGTCGGGCCTCTATCGCAAGCTGCTGGACGGGGCGAAGGCCACCATCTTCGACGCCCGCGCGCGCCTGACCGGGCCGCACACGCTGGACGTGGGCGGGCGGCACGTCACCGCCGAGCGCATCGTGATCGCCACCGGCGGGCATCCGACGCGGCTGGATATTCCGGGCGCGGAACTCGGGATCGTTTCGGACGACGCGTTCTACCTGCCGAACATGCCGAAGCGGGTGGCGATCCTGGGCAGCGGTTATATCGCGGTCGAGTTCGCCGGGATTTTCGCCGCCCTCGGCGCCGCGGTGGACCTCGTGTACCGCCAGCCGCTGCCGCTGCGCGGCTTCGATCACGATCTGCGCGAGGCGCTGGGCGAAGCGCTCGGCGCGCAGGGCATCGCGCTGCATCCGGGCTGCCTGCCGGAGCGGATCGAGGCGCATGGCGCGCACCGGCGCCTGGTGCTGAACAGCGGCCACGCGATCGATACCGACCTGGTGTTCTTCGCCACCGGCCGCCGCCCGGCGACCGCGCAGCTCGGCCTGGCCGAGGCGGGCGTCGCGGTGAACGCCGCCGGCGCGGTGATCGTCGATGAGCATCTGCGCTCCAGCCAGCCGCATATCTTCGCGATCGGCGACGTGACGGACCGGCTGAACCTGACCCCCGTCGCCACGGCCGAGGGCCACGCGCTGGCCGACAGCCTGTTCGGCGGCAGGCCACGGAGCATTTCGCTGGCGAACGTGCCGACGGCGGTGTTTTCGAGCCCGCCCGCCGCCACCGTGGGCCTGTCGGAGGAGCAGGCCGCGGCGCGCGGGCCGGTGGATGTGTACGTAACGAAATTCACGCCGATGCGCCACACGCTGTCGGGCCGCGCGCGGCGGTCGATGATGAAGCTGGTGGTCGATCAGGCGAGCGGGCGCGTGCTGGGCGCGCATATGCTGGGCGAGGATTCGCCCGAGATCATGCAGGGCCTGGCGATCGCGCTGGTGATGGGGGCGACGAAGGCGGATTTCGACCGCACGATCGGGATCCATCCGACGGCGGCGGAGGAGTTCGTGACCTTGCGGACCCGGACCCGGGTGGCGGGGGAGCAGCGGGCGGCGGAGTAGCGCGCCCGCGCCCAGCGCGCCGGTCGGTACCGGTCGTGGGCTAGAGGTACCCGGTCCCCATCTCCGCGGCAAAGCGCGCGGGATCGCCTTCCCACACCACCCGCGCATGTTCCAGCACATAGACCCGGTCGGCGTGCGGCAGCGCGAAGGTCACGTTCTGCTCGCCGAGCAGCACGGTGATCGGTGTGGTATCGCGCAGCCGCCCCAGCGCCTTCGAAAGCTGCTCCAGGATCACCGGCGCGAGACCCAAAGTCGGCTCGTCCAGGATCAGCAGTTTCGGTTGCATCATCAGCGCCCGCGCGATCGCCAGCATCTGCTGCTCGCCGCCCGAGAGCGTGCGCGCCGCCTGGCGCTGGCGTTCGTTGAGGATCGGGAACAGTTCGAGCAACCAGGCAAGCTGCCGGTCGCGTTCGCCGGCCGCCAGATGCTGCCCGCCGAGGTCCAGATTCTCCCGCACGCTCATGTCGCCGAACAATTCGCGGGTTTCCGGGCATTGCACGATGCCGCCCCGCGCGATCGCCGCCGGGGTGCGGCCGGCCAGCGCGCGGTCCCGCCAGGCGATCTCCCCGGTATAGGGCACCAGGCCCGAAATCGCGTTGAACAAGGTGGTCTTGCCCGCCCCGTTCAGCCCGACGACGGAGACGAATTCCCCCTCCCGCACATGGATCGAGACCTCCTGCAATGCCTGCGCCTTGCCGTAGGTCACGCCGAGCCCGCGCACATCGAGCAGCGCGGGGCCGGTCCTGGCATCGAGCTCGGGGCGGGGATGGGTCTCGATCGCGCCACCCAGATAGACGCGGCGGACCGTTTCATCCTGCATCACCGCCTCGGCGCTGCCCTCGGCGATGCGCTCACCCAGATACATCGCGAGCACCCGATCGACCAGCCGGGCCACGCTTTTCACGTTGTGATCGACCAGCAGCACGGCGCGGCCGTCGCGGCGGAAATCGTCGATCAGTTCGGAGAAGGCGGCGACCTCCGCCTGGGTCAGGCCGGCGAAAGGCTCGTCGATCAAAACCACCTTGGGATCGCGCGCGAGCGCCTTCGCCATCTCCAGCCGAC